>DATJZE010000057.1:0-8313 GCA_035499235.1 Minisyncoccota bacterium
CGATGGCGTATGCCAGGATGAACGGCCAGCCCTTCGCGAAGATGGCGAGCACGATGACCACGAGACGCACGAGGATGACGTCCGCCTGCAGGTAATGCGCCAGACCGGAGCAGATACCGAAGATGATGCCGTCGCGCGGCGAGCGATACAGCTTTTTGCCTTTGAGTTGGTCGAACATAGGACCCGTCATATCACAAATCGGCGCTTCGGACAACCAGATACGAGGCGACGACCGCGGCCGTCGGCGCGCTCAGCACGAGTCTTCCCAGCGAGCACACCTGCATCCCGAGTCCATGCGCGGTCTCCAATTCGTCCTTCGTCCATCCGCCTTCGGGACCGACGAAACATCCGGCCGTACGAGCGCCGCGGGATGGCGCATGGAACGCCTCGCCGGATGGGTCGAAGAAGTAGTTGACGTCGTTCGTGCTGGCATCGGTCCACACGTCGTCCAGGTCCGTGACCGCGTCGACCGCCGGCACGATGCCGCGGCCGGCGAGTTCCGCCGCCTCACGGACGACCCGTGCGATGCGCTCCGTGCGAAGGTTCAGCTTCACCGTCCGATCCGTGCGAACCGGCACGATCCGGGAGATACCGACTTCCGTGGTCTTCTCCGCGGCCAGCTCGAAATTCTCGGACTTCAATACCGCGCAGTAGAGCGTCGTGCGGAGCGCCGGTTCGGAAGGATTCTCACCCACTGACAATCCCTCAAGGATGACCGCGCCATGGTCGTACCTCACGATGCGGCAGTACGCCTCGTGCCCCGAGCCGTCGCCGATGATGATGGTCTCGCCCGTGGTGAGCTTCAGGACCGAACGCAGCTGGTGGGCGAGATCGGCATCATCGATGCGCATCGTCCCCTGCCCCAGCTGCCACGGACCGATGAATCTATGGATTTTCATCTCCGAGGTCATGGTCGACTTCCTCGAACTTGTTCGCGACGGTCTTGAGCCGGGTGCGCAGCGACTTGACGAGCTCCGCGCCTTCCCTGACCTTGCGCAGGCCTTCTTCGACGTCGACCTGTGTCTGGCCGTCCAGCCAGGTGACGATGCCCTCCAGCTTCTCCAAAGATGCGGCGATGGTGTCGGTCTTCTTGGGCATATCGTGCGTCTACCCTAACATGAATTTCTCCATATGGATGTGCCCGGGCGGGACGCCCAGTGCGACGAGCTGCTGTGAGATGCCGTCCATCATGCCGCGCGGCCCGCAGATGTAGACATCGCACTCCATGAGGTCAGGGATCGATCGGCGTATGGAATCGCCGGTGACACGCTCGCCGCGGTCTGAGGCGAGGTATCGCACTCTGACCGTCGGAGCAGCCAGACGGTCGAGCTCATCACGGAACACGAATGCCCGCTCATCACGTGCCGCGTAGAACAGGTCCACGTCGCGTCCGATACGCCGGAACTCCTCGAACAACGCGCGAAGCGGCGTGATGCCGATGCCGCCCGCGACGAGGACGACATGCGGATGTTCGGCGCGCTCCACGGTGAACCGCCCCAGCGGACCCTCCAGGAGGACCGGGGTACCGACCGGTAACATCACCATGCGTCGAGTATGATCGCCCAACGCCTTGACGGTGATGCGCAGCCGCGTCCCGTCCGGCCGCTCGCTGAACGAGAACGGATGCGCCTCGTACCAGAAGCCGCGAGCCAAGAACCGGACGATGGCGAACTGACCGGCCTTCGCCGGATACCGTGCGAGATCGCGTCCGCCGATGAGTATGGAGTAGGTATCATCGGCCTCGCGTTCGACGCCGATGATACGGAACCGGTGACGAAACCACGACGTCAGGGGCACACCGAATCGGCAGACGACGAACAACGCGAGCACGCCGTAGAACACCGCCGTCCACGCGGTGGCCGTCCAGCCCTGTGCGAAGTCCTCGCCCAGGCTGGTTTGATGACCGAATGCGAGGATGATCGCGGCATAGAGCGTCAGGTGCACGAAATACCACGTCTCATACCGCATGCGACGCATGACGATCTCCAGCGAGAGGAGGACGAGGACGATGAACAGCGCATACCCGATGAACGCCTGGAGCCCGTCGTGATAGGTCAGTACGATGCGTATGAACTGCGGAACGAACGAGTCGCCGGCCTGCTGTGCGTACCCCATCGTCACCAGAAGCGGATGGATCAGAAGGATCCCGATGGCGGTCAAACCCCCGACGTGATGCCAGGAAGAAAGACGGTCGTGTCCCCAGGCTCGTTCCAGCCAGGGTATCCTGCCGATGAGAAGGAGCTGCCAGAGCACCAGCGTGAACGCCACCAGACCAGCGAGGTCACCGAGCGCGACAAGTCGCGATGCGAACGTCCCCGACCACGCATGGGCGGAAACCTGCGACCAGATGACGACGGTCAGCGCGAGGTGTCCCAGGAAGAGACCTCCCCAGAAGATCCGCGTACGGGTTTCGTGTTTCACGGTTTCAAGATTACCTCGTCGACGGTCGATGTGAAAGCACCCTTGGCGACGCGCGTCCGGACCGACTCGCCCGGCGCCACCTGGCCGGCGGACCGGATGACGGCTCCCTTCCGGTCCGTCACGATGCTGTAGCCGAGCCCCAACAGACGCTCCGGGTCGGACGCCTCCAGGTGCCGTGCGAGCGCATCCACGCGGGCCGTGCAGGAATCCAGTGCCGCCCTGAATCCATAGGACAGACGCGACGCCAGGGCGGGCACGTCGGTCGTCAGCGGCGACCACGTATCGTTGACGAGATGCGCGGCGGCGGTCGGCGTGTCAGCCACGGCATCGGCGACCATCTGGGCCAGCGGCACGTCGGGCGCGTGACCGATGGCGACGATGGTGGGCACCCGCGCGGCGAAGATGCCGCGCACGACGCGCTCGTCGTTGAACGCCTGCAGGTCCTCCAGCGAGCCGCCGCCGCGGATGATGACCAGCGAGCCGACGCGGTCCGTGTGCCCATTGAACCACGCCAGCGCGTTCAGCAGCTGGCCGGGCGCCGACGCGCCTTCCACCCGCGAGTCATGATGCAGTATGCGCAGACCGAGCGATACCAGGTTATTGCGGAAATCCTGGATGACGGCTCCGGTGCGCGAGGTGATGAGCCCGACATCCGACAGGAATGCCGGTAGCGGCCGTTTGCGTTCGAACAGCCCCTCGGCCGCCAACTGCCGCTTGAGCGCCTCGTACGCTTTCTTCAGCGAACCCTCCCCCACCGCTTCCACGGTTTCCACACGGAACGAGAACCGGCCTTTGGGTTTGTAGACGGACGCGACTCCACCGACACGCACCACCATGCCGTCCTCGAGGCGGATGCCGGAGCTCCGGTACGCGTACGGATTGAGGTAGCAGTCCATCAGCGCGTTCGCTTCAGGATCCCGCAAGGAGAAATAGAATCCGGTCGGATGGGACTTCGCGCCGGTCACCTCACCCTGCACGGCGAATTGCTGCTGGCCGAGCAGCTCGTTCGCCAGATCGAGGAATTCTGAAACGGACAGCGGGTGTTCGTTCATGGGCTGATGCTCGGCTGATATAGAGACGAGATGGTGACGGAACGTGAGGCGACGCCGGTGATGTGCCCACCGGTCACGGTGACGTCCAGCAACATGCCATGCATGGTATCGGACGAGAAGTTCTGGTCAAACACGAAGTTCCCGAGCGAATACGCGATCCACCGGTCGTGGTACCGCTCAAGCTCCTGCACGACGTGCGGATGGCTGCCGACGACGAGGTCCGCACCGGCATCGACGGCGGCGTGGTAGACGCGCTCCTGCTCGGCGTCATGCGTGCGTTGGTATTCGATGCCGTCATGCATCGATACGACGACCACGTCGGCCGAAGCACGGATCGCGGCGATGTCCGAGGTGATGCGGGTCTCGTTGAGCGGGTACGAATACGCCAAGAACGCCACGCGCGTGCCCCGGATGTCCCTGATGACCGGACGGCCGGGCTCCGCCGCGCCGATGCTGGCCGATGCGAGGATTGCCACCGTGTCCGCGTGCGCGACCGGCCCGTAGTCGTTGGCGTGGTTATTGGCGACGGACATCACGTCGAATCCCGCGAATACGAGCCCTTGGACGGCACGCGGATCGGTACGGAAGCAATACCCGCACCCCTGGACCGTGCCGCGGAGCGAGATCGGCGTCTCGAGATTGCCGAACGTGAGATCGGCGCCTGCGGTCACGGACGCGATATGTTCGAACGGCCACGTCCAGTCATCGCGCCGCACCATCTCGGCCCCCACCGAGCGCGAGAGCATGACGTCCCCCACGAAGACCAAGTGGAGCGGGTGCTGGTGGCGGACGACAACACCACCGACGATGCTGACGAGGAATGCGACGATCGCAACGGCGATCCCCCGCATGTTCAGCGGCTCAACAGCATGTACGCCACGAAGCCGAGCGCGAACGTCAAGGCGGCGACCGCGATCAACCGCGGGTCGTAATGGTGCGGTATCAGCCGCTCGGCCAGCGAGGGTCGCGGCGGCGGACGTAGCGGTTCGCAGTCACCGGGATGCGACAGGGACGCGGTGAGCTTCGCATAGAGTTCGAGCGCATCCTGCGCATCCACGCGGTACCAACCGGCCTTCATGAGCCGGCTTATGATCTCATCGTCGGGGGCACCGCAGCTCTTCGCCTTGCGGATGTACTCCAGAAGGGCTGAATACGGCATGCTTAAGTATACGTCCGTTTCTGATACCGGGCCACCAGCTCGATCAGCATGATGAGCAGGATGATGGCGATGCCGATGGACACGACGATGTCATAGGTGTCCGGGAAGAAATAGGTGCAGCTGCGGGCAGGCGTGGTGCAGTTCAGCAGAAGGCCGATCTCGTCGGCGAACACCCCGATACCGACCCCGACCAACACGCTCGCCGTCCGCAGCGTGCGCCGACCCGTTCCCAGGATGCCGATGATGCCGCCGAACGCCAGGGCGATCATCCCCCAGTAGAAATGGTGGATATGGAAGCCGTCGATGAAGAGCTCTCCCCCGCCGGAAGTGGACAGGAAACGGGCCACCCCGAACGATACGATGAACGCGATCAGAATGATGTGCAGCAGCTGTTTCTTCTCGTCCCGGAAATCGATCAGCGATTTGAGGAAATTGACCATGGGATGGAACTCGGGGTGAAGTTAGTATATAGTACACCACGTTCATGAAGGTCTCAATCGTCATCCCCGCCTACAACGAGGAGGCATATCTGGGGAAAACCCTCGAGGCGGCGCTCGCGCAAACGCACCCGGACCTGGAAGTCATCGTGGTCAACAACAACAGCACCGACCGGACCGCTCAGGTCGCGGCGCGATTTCCCGGCGTACGCCTGGTCTTCGAACCCCGGCACGGCATCCTGTTCGCCCGCGAATGCGGACGCCGGGCGGCCACGGGTGACGTGGTGGTCAGCATGGATGCCGACTGCATCCCCCACCCTGCATGGGTGGTCAACGCAGTGCGGTACTTCTCGGACCCCTCCGTCGTCGCGGTTTCGGGCCCGTACGACCTCTACGACGCTCCGTCGTTCTTCCACTGGACGCACCTCAAAAGCCAGCAGTGGATATTCCCCTGGCTGACCCGGCTGCTCTACCGCTGGTTCGGCCGCGGCGTCATCGCGATGGGCGGCAACACGTTCGCACGCTCCAGCGCACTTGCAGCCATCGGCGGCTACAACCTGAACCTCAAGTTCTACGCCGAAGACATGGACACCGCCAACCGTCTGGCGACCGTCGGGCGGGTCATGTACCACAATGACGTCGCCATCAAGACGTCCGCGCGCCGGTACCTGAAGCACGGGATCATGAAGATCCAGTACAAGTACCTGATGAACTATCTCTGGATCGTGCTGTTCCGCAAACCGTTCCGCAACGAGTTCGAGGAATAGAGTTCGGCCCACTCCGCCGCGATGCGCGGGGCCGAGTACTGCTGCACGAAATGCAACGCGCGCGCGCCCAACTGGCGACGTTGTTCGTCGTCACTCAGGATCGCCGCGAGCTTCCCGGCCAACGCGACGGGGTCTTCGGGCGGCACGATGAAGCCGACCGAAGACGGAAGATATTCCGGCAGGCCGCCGGCCCGGACACCGACGGTCGGCAGGCCGCACGCGAACGCCTGCATCATGGTCAGGCATTGCGTCTCAACGGTACTGGCGATGACGAACACGTCCGATGCCTGGTAGACGCGCGAGAGCTGCGCCTGGTCGATGAAGCCGAGGAACCGGACCGCATCGCTGACCCCGAGACGCGCCGCGAGGTCCGTGAGCTGTTGCTGTGCGGACCCTTGGCCCGCCAGGAGCAGGACCGCATCAGGAACCGATTTCCGGATTTCCGGCATCGCCTGAATGCAGGTGTCGACGTGCTTCTCCGGCGAGAGGCGCCCCGCGTACACGATGGCGCGTCCGGTGATGCCGAACTCATGCCGAAGCGCCGTCCGCGTTCCGGGCGTGGGCGCATGGAACAGTACCGTGTCGATGGGATTGGAGAACGCGCGGTGCGGCCGGTCGAATCCGTGCTCTTCCATCTCCGCGAACATGAAGTTCGACGGCGCCGTCACGTAGGCACATTGGTTGTAGTACCAAGAGACGTAATCCAAGAGCTTCCGCGTCACCCACGGCCCGTGGAACGGCGTGAAGTGCAGGTAGGAGGCCAGCGGCGTGTGGCTGGTGCCTACCATCGGCACGTGCAGAAGCCGCGCGGCAAGGAGCGCCTCGATGCCGGCGCCGAAACACAGTTGCGTGTGGATGACGTCCGGCTTCCACCGGCGCAAGGAGAAATACGACCTTCCGGTAGGAATGACGATGCGACGCTGCTCGGATGCCGGCGGATACGGAATGGAGAGGAGCCGGAACACGTCGGTACGCTCGCCGAAGTCCGGCGCCGAGGCCGTCGCCTGTGCCCGCTGGAAGTCCCGCGCTGCGTAGCTCGGAACGTAGAACCGTATCTCGTGGCCCTGCCGGGCGAGCTCCCGCGCCGACAGGATGATGGAATCCGCGATGCCGCTCAGCGCCGGATAGAAATTGTCCGAGAAGTACGCGATCCGCATGGTCAGAGTTTTTCTATCCTCGCGGCGATCCGGTTGGAGAGGCCCTGATACGACTGGTACAGCACGACCAGGAGGATGACCCCGATGATCCCCATACTGATGTATCCGAACGTCTTACTGAACGTCTGGTACGCCACACCGAAATAGAATCCGGCGGCCATGAAGATGACGGTCTTCGGCAGCGTGATGGACGCGCTGATGAACGTGAATTTCGACAGTTTCATCCGCGTGGCGCCGATGAGCATCAGTCCCGGCGTCGGGATGAACGGCGTGAGCTTGAGCACGAGCATCGTCTTCCCGGCATGCTGATCCACCAGCCGACCGATGCGGCGGAGCCGCTCGTGCGACAGTCCGACCCAGTGGCCGTATTTCTCCACGACCGTCATGCGGCCCCAGTAGCCGATGGCGTAGTAGATGACATCGGCGACGATGTCGCCCAACAGCGACAGGACGAAGATCGCCGCCAGGTCGAAGTATCCCATGGCGTACGCGAACGCCGCGGCCGCCGTGACGACCGGCCCCTCGATGAGCATCGCCACGAACATGATCCAGTATCCGTGGACGAGGAGCCACGGAACCAGGTCGCTGAAACTGCCGAGATGGAAGAATGCGGACACTTAGTGGATGAAGGGCGCGGGGTCCAGCCAGGCGGCAAGATCGGATTTCTTCTGCACGTAGCCGAGGATGTTCACCGTAGTCCCCTTGTGGATGCCCAGGTGCAGGTGCTTGCGTTCCCCGTCGGTCTCGGTGCTGTACCCTTTACCGAGAACGGCGATGGCATCGCCGCGATGAAGCGCGGCACCGATGTCCATCGTAACACTATCGATGTTCAGATGCCCGTAGATGACGGTGACGGCCTGGCCGTCGAGCATGCATGATTGCACGGCGACGCCGCCGTAGCCGGTTGCCCATTTCTTGAGCAGAAGCGTGCCGTCGCACAGCGCTCGCACGGTGACGGCGACATCCGCCTCTGCGGGCGTCGTCTCGAAATCCAGGCCCGTGTGGTAGCCGGTGAACTTCTCCGGACTGACCGGCGAGTCCGTCGGCGTCACATATAATCCGAATGTCTTCTTGGTCACGCGGGTCTTCGCATTCGTCAGCGGTATGTCCCCCGCCGCGACGCCCGCCGTTTGGTGCACGCCAATGACGCGCCACAGCAGGAATATGCTCGCGACCACCAGTACGATCGTAAACAGCACCCGTGACACAGCATCATTCTATCAAATCGACGCACCTCGGTCAGGGTGGGAGCGGCCGTGGCCGGGGCCTGAAAAAACCGCGTTCTTCAACATAGCCACCGTAACGATGGTCGTGATGGGA
>DATJZE010000058.1:0-3885 GCA_035499235.1 Minisyncoccota bacterium
CGTGACGCCGTCGAAGTGCTCCTCCACCTCGTCGGCCTTCGTGTGCTGGAGCGTACCGTCCTTGTGATTGGGCGGGGAGTAGACCGTATATAGCTTCAGCTCGTCGGAGCCGGTGTTGACGACGTTGTGGTTCGTGCCGGCGGGCACGATGACCGCCCAGTCGTCGGACACTTCGTGCTCCACGCCGTCCAGGATGACCTTGGCGGTGCCGGCCTCGAACCGCAGGAACTGGTCCAGGTGATGGACCTCCATCCCGATCTCTTCGCCGGGTTTGAGCGTCATCACGACCAGCTGGCTGTTCTTCGCGGTATACAGCACGCGGCGGTAATCCTCGTTGGTACGCGTTTCCTTCTCGATATCGATGACGTATCCCTTCATATGAATGAATGAGAGTGGTACGGCCATATCCTACCACAAAGAACGGCCCCCGCATGTGCGGGGGCCTGACTTCAACGAGGGAACGGGATCTTCATCTGGTCGGCGACGTGGAGGATGAGGTGGACATTCGGCGTTGAGTCGCCAACACCCAGCTTCTTGAGCTCTTCCAGGTGGCCGCGGAGCAGGCGTTCCACCTCTTCCAGCCGGTCGTCGAAGCGCGACTTCACCGACTTGATCCGACGCAGGAGCTCGACGCGTTCGGCCCACAGCGGCTCGATGGCCCCGGCGTGGAACGTGCGGTCGCGCTGTATCCTCTCGGTGAGCGCGGGGAACGACAGCTCGCGGCCCAACAGCCGGGCCATGTCGCGCACCAGGATAACGCGTGAATCGTGCCTGGCCCAATGCAACACCGCTTTGTCACCCGCGATGACTTCCAGCTGCTTGATCGGGCCGTGCACCGTGCGCTCTGCGCCTTCCAGTGGCGTGTCGTAGTGCATCCAGAACGAGTTCAGGATGTCGTCGGTGATGGGGCCGGAGTACAGACGGGTGTTCCATCCCATCCCATACCAGGCATAGGCATGCTGGGCGGTGGACAGGGAGCAGCGCAGGTCTTTGGTGACGTCGTTGCGGTCGATGTCCATGACGAGACCGGGCTCCGTCAGGGTACCCAGGCGCAGCGCCTGATCGATCTCGGGCCAGCGGAGGCGCGCCGGCATACCCATGGAGCATCCGTGCGTCTCCAGCCTGCGGCTGATGACCAGCACGAGCTGGCCGATGGCGCCGTGGGCCGCGTCGCGGAGCTTCGTCAGCCGCGCGGCGACCTTGTCGTACATCGCGACGTACTCGGGCCCGGGCTGTATGTCGCGCGGACCCCACGCCGCGACCATGAACTCGCCGACGTCCGTGAACGTCCGCTTCTTCTCCGACATGTATCACCTCAAAGAACCACCATGGACTGAACGTCGATGGTACGGTATAGTGTGTAGCACGTTTCCGGGCTGTAGTATACCGGTAGTACACGTCCATGGGGTGGATGGAGACCGGGTTCGATTCCCGGCAGCCCGACCAAGAACCGAGGACCATGACACTGGAGTCATCGCAAGAAGACAATCGGATCGCTGAATTCCACCGCTCCCTTCACGAAGCGTATCCGAACGTCGATACATCCGACATCGACGAAGGATTCTTCGTCGCGGGTCGGACGCCTGAGTCGGTCAGTGCCAAGATTCGGACCATGTGCGACCGCGTGGCGAGCGAGCTGGGGCAGGAACGATTCCGTGCACTCCGCATGATACTCATGTACAAAATCGTCGGTGATCCACCCGGAGCCCATGTCGGCCAGGACCGCGGGAGGGAATGTATCTTCGTGAACATGTGGCATCCGGAACAGGAAATCGTGGACGACATCCTTGCCATCGCACCTGAGTTCACCGCAAAGGCCGAATCCGCCAGTGCAGCGCTGGAAGCACGGAACACGGCAGAGGCGCTCGCCATGGACTGGATCGAAGAACAGAAGCGAAGCGTGAACATCACCTTCGAGATCGGCGACATCAAGGATCCCGATGTGTTCTCATCGAACAAGGACAAAATCTCATCCGTCTTCGCGGAGCTGACCCGGATGCCGGGGGGCAGTATGCTGATGGGCCTTCGGGTCATTCTCACGGATGCCGGCGGTACGCGACGCGAATCCGATGCGGATGGTGGCAACAGGCGGGACGTCGTGGATATGACGGACGACACGAAGACCATCAAGGACTTCTTCGTGACCCAGTATCTCAGCTGAAGACCGCCGTTAGGCGGTCTTCGCGAGGGTCTTGATGCAGTCGGTGCACATGCGCACGCGTTTGCCGTCCACACGTGCCCACTGGAGGTTGGGTTTCTTGCGGTTGCGGGCCGTGGGGTTGTAGTGTCCGCGCAGAAGCACACGGCTGGTGACCATGCGGGACCCCTTGTGACATCGTGGGCATTTGACTGCCATAGCTTGTGGAGGATACACGAAAACTGCTATTCTGGCAAGACCTATGACATCGCTGTTGTTCGGGGCGTTCCAAATCGTCGTGCTCGTCTATTCCGTGGTGCTCCACGAGCTTTCGCACGGCCTTGCGGCGCTCTCCATGGGCGACCACACGGCCGAACGCATGGGACGGCTCACGCTCAATCCGTTCAAGCATCTGGATTGGTTCGGCTCCGTGCTCCTGCCGCTGCTGACCTATGTGCTCGGCGGCTTCCTGTTCGGGTACGCCAAACCGGTGCCGTACAACCCCGCCAATCTGAACGACAAACGGTGGGGTCCGGCCAAAGTCGGTCTTGCCGGTCCGGCGACGAACCTGTCCATCGCGGTCATCTTCAGCGTGGTGATACGGGCCGGCGGCGCCGCGATCAGCCCGACCGCCTTCTCGCTCTTGGCCTTCGTGGTCAGCATCAATCTGGTGCTGGCGGTGTTCAACCTGATGCCCATCCCGCCGCTGGACGGCCATTGGCTCCTGTTCGCCCTGTTGCCGTCGCGGGCCTACTACGTGCGCGCCATGCTCTACCGCTACCAGTGGGTCCTGCTGATCGTGGCGCTGTTCATCATCTTCCCGCTCCTGTTGCCGCTGGTCTCGGGATTGTTCCGCGTGTTGACAGGGGTGCCCCTTGTCTGATACACTCTGATGCGCGCTTTTTTGTCAGACCGACCATGCCGACGTTCAACCAGATCATGCGCCATCCACGCCGGACCGCCCGGGCGAACACCAAGTCGCCCGCATTGACGTTCGGCTTCAACATCAAGAAGAACCGTCCGGTCCACTACCCGGCGCCGTTCAAGCGCGGCGTGTGCACCAAGGTCACCACCACGACCCCGAAGAAGCCGAACTCGGCGCTCCGGAAGATCGCCCGTGTGCGCCTGACCAACGGCATGGAGGTCACCGCCTACATCCCGGGCGTCGGACACAACTTGCAGGAGCACTCGGTCGTCGTCATCCGCGGCGGCCGCGTCAAGGACCTTCCCGGCGTCCGGTACCACATCGTCCGCGGCATGTTGGACGCCGCCGGCATGGAGGGTCGCAGGCAGGAACGTTCCAAGTACGGCGTGAAGCGCCCCAAGGCATAACATGCGACGCCCCATTTCAAAACGTCACGTCCTCGAGCCCGACCAGAAGTACTCCAGCGTACTGGTGACCAAGCTCATCAATTCCATCATGCGCGATGGCAAGAAGGCCGTCGCCGCGCACATCGTCTACACCGCGCTCACCAAGGCCGAAGCCGCCGCCAAGAAGCCGGCACTGGAAGTGCTGGACGCCGCCATCGCCAACGCCGGTCCGACCATGGAACTCAAGAGCCGCCGCGTGGGAGGCGCCAACTACCAGGTCCCCATCGAGGTCAGGCCCGAACGCCGCATCCAGCTCGCGCTCCGGTGGATGATCGAATCCGCGCGCGCCGGTAAGGGCAAAGCCATGGACGACAAGCTCGCCGAGGAATTCGTCAACGCGTTCAACAACGCGGGCAATGCCGTGAAGAAGAAGGCGG
>DATJZE010000059.1:0-11965 GCA_035499235.1 Minisyncoccota bacterium
CCGTCATCGTGCGCGGATGCTACGACGCCGAGGTGCGCCGTCGCATCGACGAGACGCTGACGCGGCGCTGCCGTTCACCGCACATCCGGAAAGCCCGGTTGCTGTCGGTCTGCGAGGAGCTCAAGCAGCTCACGAAGCTCAAGACCGTCGGCTACGTCCCCATCGCGTGATGGGGACGTTTTCTTAACGTATCCGTCCTTTCTTTTCGCGATTCCCTGGGCTATAGTTGCCCCATGTTCAGTGCATGGCTGCGCGATATCCTGGCGCATCGGTACCCCGGACACCCGTTCGATATCCTGGTGCCGCCCGACCCCGCGATGGGGGATTTCAGTACGAATATCGCCATGGTCGCACATCAGGACGCCCGCGCGGTGTGCGACATGCTCATGGCTGACGGAAGCGAACGCATCGCGCGGTGCGAAGTCGCCGGGCCGGGATTCGTGAACGTGTTCCTGCGCGATGACTGGCTGCGCAGCGTGTTCGCGCACGCCGACATCCCGCAGGAGGGCCATGGGCACACGGTCATCGTGGAATACTCATCGCCGAACATCGCGAAACCGATGCATGTCGGCCACCTGCGCTCGACGGTCATCGGTGATGCGCTGGCGAACGTGTACCGGGCGCTCGGCTATGATGTGGTCCGCTGGAATTACATCGGCGATTGGGGGACCCAGTTCGGACGGCTCATCGCCGCGTTCAAAAAATACGGCGAAAAGGTGGAGACCGTCCAGGACATGGTGGCGTTGTATGTCCGGTTCCATGAAGACATGAAAACCGATCCGTCCCTGGAAGCGGCCGGACGCGAAGAATTCCAGAAACTGGAAGCCGGCGACCAGGAGAACCGGGCGCTCTGGGAACGGTTCCGCACGACATCTCTCGCGGAATACGCGGCGACGTACGAGAAACTCGGCGTGGCGTTCGACGTGTACAGGGGAGAGTCGGAATACGAGGGCGAACTGCCCCGCGTCATCGCGAAGCTCATGGATGCCGGTGTAACCCGGGAGTCCGAAGGCGCGCTCATCATCCCGTTGGAAGGTCTCCCGCCCGGCATGGTCCGCAAATCCGACGGCGCAACGCTGTACCTCACCCGCGACCTGGCGAGTCTGGAAGATCGCATCACCCGGTACCATCCGGCGAAACTGCTCTATGTGGTCGCGAACCAGCAGGCCCTGCATTTCGAACAACTGTTCGCCGTGAAGGACAAGCTCCGCCTGGGCGGCACCGAAACGGTCCACGTGAAGTTCGGACTGGTGCTCGGGCCTGACGGCAAGAAGTTCTCGACGCGCGAGGGCAATGCGGTGTCGCTGGCCGAAGTGATGGACGAAGTGGTGAAGCGCGCTGCCCAGCGCAACCCGGAAACCGCCGAGGCGATCGGCATCGGTGCCCTCAAGTACAACGACCTCAAACAGCATCCGCACACCGATATCGTGTTCGACTGGGATGCGATGCTGGACTTGCGGGGCAATTCGGGGCCCTACCTCCAGTACACGTACGCGCGTCTGGCCAGCATCGTCGCAAAGGCGGGGGAGCACGGGAATGCGGATCGGAGCACGCTTGTGCACCCGACCGAACGTGCGCTCATGCGGCACCTCCTGGATTATGGGTGGTCGGTGTCGCAATGCGCCAAGCTGCACGCGCTCAACGGACTGGCGCTCCACCTCTATCAGCTGGCGGAAAAGGCGAACGGGTTCTACGAGGCGGTGAGGATCAACGACGATGATGAAGCGGCCCGCAAGGCCGCACGGCTCGAACTCATCAGTGCGGTCATGCATCAGCTCAAGGAAGGCCTCGGCCTTCTGGGCATCCGAGTCCCGGAGCGGATCTAACCGCGTTCCTTCCGCAGCGCCCACAGCGCGAACACGACGCCGCCGACGATGTCTGCGGCGATGTCGCCTAAGGTGTCCGTGAGGTCGCCGCCGTGGTACCAATGATAGAACGCCGGGTGCGTGTATCGCGTGAAATTCGCGAAATATTCGGCGAACTCCCAGAGCACGCCGACGAGGCATGCCATCGCGGTCAGCACGACGAGCTGCTTCCAGCCGGTCCAGTGCACGAGCTCGTCCTGGAACAACGACAGTGCGAACCAGGCGACCGCGGCGCCGCCCAGGAAGTGCATCAGTTTGTCGAAGTGGGGGAGCGAATAATACAGACCCCAGCGCTCGCCGACGAAGATGCCGACGATGAGGATGATGATGCCGGAGAACACCGGCCAACGCGTGCGGAGGTGACGGAGCATGGCGGCCAGGTTACCGCATCCGCTCCGCGCGGTCCAGCGATGTCAGATTCTCGACATACTGGACCGCCCAGTTCCGGTCGCGTCTGGAATTCGTGCGGTCGTGTTCATAGATGAGCTGGAGCACCAGGAACAGGCACAGGATGACCGACGCGCCGACCCAGCGCAGGAGCATCACCTGGGGCGTGGCGGCGATGATGAGGACCGAGAACACCAGCGACACGAGCACGACGACGATCCACGAGAACCAGGAGATCTGGTCGTCTTTCTTGGCGCGGATGAATTCGCGCGCCTCCGTGGCCTCGCCGGTGGCGTCCAGGAGCGATTGGTACAGTTGCGGGTCATATCCCGCGGCTTGTGACGGCAACGAGTAGACGGCGTAGGTCACCGACCGGAACAGGGGATTGCCCAGGTCGTACTCATGAAGCGTCAAGGTGCGGAACAACCCCAGGTATTCGCGGATGCCGCCGCGGACCGCAGCGTACCAGGTATCAGCCGCCGGCTGGGCTTTGGCGATGTGCCGGGCCAGGTGGTACATGCGCCGGACCTTATTGAGCTCGCGGGAGATGGAGTTGTCGATGTCGCTGCGCCGGGTCAGCGACTTGTACATCAGGAATCCGACGACGATGGAGAACAGGATACCGAGGTTGACCGCGCGCGGAGCGATGTAATCGAGCGCATCGGAGCCCGCCGCATACGGGACGCGCATCGCCAACAGCACCGCGACGGCGATGGCGAGCACCGTGTGGAGGTACGTGACCGGATTCGCCGCGGTCGTGTGATGCTTGGCCATGTGCACAGTATAGCACGGGCGGGGTTCCCGTTGTGGTAGAATGGGAGGGTATTCTAATCCAGCATCTCATGAAGGAGGGAACCAAGTATCTCTGGTACGTGGTCATCGCGGTGGCTGTGGTGATCATCGTCATTGCGCTGGCCAAAGGCCCGCAATCGTATCAACCGGGTGCGACGGCGACACCCAGCGGCTCTCCGAGCGCGTCGGCGAGCGCCACACCGAAGGTCGGCGCAAAAACGACGCCGGTATCCACTGCACCGGGCACCTACGGCGATGCGGTCACCGCCTATGCCAACCGCCGCATACAGTTCGACCAATACTGCCAGGCGGTTCCCAGCAGCTTGAGCATCAAGAAGGGCCTTGCCATCATGCTCGACAACCGCTCTGGCGACTCGCGGACGTTCGCGGTCGGCGGCGTATACTTCACGCTTCCGGGCTACGGGTGGAAGATCTATATCCCACCGGTCACTGCCGTACCCGCGACGCTGCACATCGACTGCGGTTCGGCCCGCAACGTCGGCACCCTCATCGTGCAATAGGGAACGGCTCACGAAATGAGCCGTTCATGCAGAAAGCCCCGTTTCGGGGCTTTCTGCTTTGTGTTGCGGGGGCGGGATTCGAACCCGCGACCTTCAGGTTATGAGCCTGACGAGCTGCCGCTGCTCCACCCCGCGATATGATGACCCGACCAGTGTACACCCGTTCGTCAAGTCCGGCAAGCCGGGAGTTGATAAAACGGGCAAAACCCGATATGATATGCCCGACTCGCCGGCGTAGTTCAACGGTCAGAACGAGGCATTCATAACGCCTAGAAGAAGGTTCGACTCCTTCCGCCGGCACCATGGACAACGCGTTCGAACATCAGCTCCACACCTTCCCGTCCGGCCTCCGGCTGGTGACGGTGCCCATGCCTGCGGCCACGACCGCCACGGTGTTGGTGTTGGTCGGCTGCGGTTCCAAGTACGAGCCGAAGCAGCTCTCCGGCATCTCCCATTTCCTTGAGCACATGATGTTTAAGGGCACGACCAAGCGGCCCGGATACCTGGACATCAGCAGGGAATTGGACGGCATCGGCGCGTCATATAACGCGTTCACGTCCAAGGAAGTCACCGGATACTACGCGAAAGCCGCGGCGACCAAGCTGGACACCATCCTGGACGTCGTCTTCGACATCTTCCTGAACTCCAAACTCGAGCAGGGCGCCATGGAGATCGAACGCGGGCCCATCATCGAAGAGCTCCGCATGCGGCGGGACGACCCCCAGCAGCACATCGAACGCGTATTCGAGGAACTCCTGTACGGCGACCAGCCCGCGGGCTGGGAGATCGGCGGCACCATCGAAACGGTCAGCACCATGATGTCACCCGATCTGCGCACCTGGTTCGACGCGCACTATGTGGCATCCGATACGGTCATCGCGGTTGCCGGCGGCATCGATCCCGAGCGGGTCAAGGCAAAGGTCTCGGCAGCGTTCGAGCGCATCCGTACCGCGGAAAAGCCCCACAAGTCAGCGGTAACGGAATCCCAGACAGCACCGGCGCTCCGGATCATACCCAAAGACGTCGAGCAGCTCTACGTATCTCTGGGCGTGCGTGCATTCGATATGTTCGATGAGCGCCGGTACCCGCTCGCCTTGATGGCGCAGATACTGGGCGGGGGCATGAGCTCCCGGTTGTTCGACGAAGTCCGGTCCAAGCGCGGTCTTGCGTATTACATCTGGGCATCATCGCAACTTTACACGGATTCCGGGTACTTCGAGGTCGGCGTAGGCCTGAACCCGGCGAAGGGCGCGGAAGGCCTGTCGGTCGTCCTCGGAGAGCTGGCGAAAGTCGCCGTGGCAGGCGTCACCGACGAGGAGCTCCGGCGGGTCAAGGACCAGGCGGAGGGACGGATGGCGTTCGCGTTGGAAAGCACGAACGGCACGGCCGACGACTACGGCAGCTCCTTGCTGTTCCACGGGCATGTCATCACGCCGGAAGAGGAGCTGGCGAAGATCATGGCGGTGACGAAAGACCAGATCCGCGATGTCGCTGCCGGCCTGTTCCATGACGAGCGGCTGAATCTGGCCGTCATCGGCCCGAAGACGGAGCCGGAGCAGTTCCGCGACATCCTCACATTCCCGCGATCATGAACGATATCCAGAAGATCGAAATCTCGACCATCAGCATCTTCCGGGCCCTCTTGGTCATCGGCGGGATCGCGCTGGTGTACCGGCTCTCGGGCGTGGTGATGGTGATCATGTTCGCCATCGTCATCGCGTCCGCGGTCCAGCCGTTCGTGCGGTGGTTCGAATCCAAGCGTGTCCCGCGCGTCGTCGCGGTGCTGCTGCTCTATCTGATGATCGTGGCGCTCGGCGTCATCCTTTCCTCATTGATCATACCGTCGGTGCTGAACGAGATGTCGTCATTATCCAGTTCTCTGCCGAGGATCACGGCCGAGCTCTCGACGACGCTGGACAAAGCCCAGGCGGGGGCTCCCCGGTATCTGGATTTCCTCGGCGAGGTACAGAACATCGTCGAGGTCATTTCGGGGTACCTGCAGCAATTCTCGCAGTCGGCGTTCAACCTGGTCGCCGCCGCGTTCGGCGGACTCATCTCGTTTTTGGCCGTGGTCGTCATCTCGTTCTATCTCTCGGTCATGAAGAACGGCGTCGAGAACTTCCTGGAGGCCGTCATCCCGGAGCGATACGAGGAGTACGTCGTCGACCTGTGGCGGCGCGTGGAAACCAAAGTCGGGCTGTGGCTCCAGGGGCAGTTACTCCTGGCGCTCATCGTGGGACTGCTGGTCTTCGTGGGCCTGTCACTTCTGCGTGTGAAGTTCGCGCTCATCTTCGCCATCCTGGCGATGGTGCTGGAGATCATCCCGGTAGCCGGGCCGGTGCTGGCCGCCATTCCCGCGATCCTCGTCGCATTCCTGCAGAACCCCACGCTCGGACTATGGGTGCTCGCCATGTGGATCGTCATCCAGCAGACCGAAAGTCACGTGCTGGTCCCCTTGGTGTTGGGCAAGAGCGTCGGGATGAACCCCATCGTCGTGATCCTCGCCATCCTCATCGGCGGGGAACTGGCCGGGATTCCGGGCGCATTGCTCGCGGTGCCGGTCGCGACCATCATCGTCGAGATCATCGACGATATGGCGCGCCTGAAAACCTCCCGACGGTCGACTTGAACCGGATCCATGGGTACGCTCTACATCGTCGCCACGCCGATCGGCAACCTTCAGGACATCTCGGCACGTGCCATTTCCACGTTGAAAGCCGTTGACGGTATCTATTGCGAAGATACGCGCGTAACCCGTATTCTGCTCGATCAGTATGGCATTTCGCAGCCCCTGTTCACGTATCATCAGCACAGCGGAGCAGGCGTGACAAAGGCCATCATGCAGAAGCTGGCCGATGGCGGCTCTTTGGCGCTGGTTTCCGATGCGGGGACGCCCGGTATCAACGACCCCGGCGGCCGGCTGATCGCCGAGCTTATCCGTACGATTCCGGATCTGCAGGTCGTGCCGATACCCGGTCCGAATGCGGCTATCGCGGCACTTTCGGCGAGCGGTTTCCCAGCTGACCGGTATCGATATTGGGGTTTCGTGCCGCTCAAGAAGGGGCGTCGGACATTCTTCGCCGAACTTGCCGCATGCGGGGAAACGGTCGTCTGCTACGAATCCAAGCACCGCATCGTGAAGACGTTGCAGACGCTTGCCGAAATGATGCCCGAACGCCCGATGTTGCTCGCTCGTGAGCTGACGAAGAAGTTCGAGACACTCTACCGCGGAACGGCGCCCCAAGTCCTGTCAGCACTGCAAAACGACACCATTCTCGGGGAATTTGTTATAGTGATGGGACCGCATGCCTAGGTTCTACATCACCACCGCCATCGTCTACACGAACGCCGATCCGCACATCGGCTTCGCGCTGGAGCTCGTCCAGGCGGATGCGATCGCCCGTTACCGCCGCATGATGGGGGATGATGTCCGGTTCTGCACTGGCACAGATGAGCACGGTTCCAGCGTGATGCGGGCGGCCCAAAAAGCGGGAAAACCCACGAACGAGTTCGTGGATGGCATCGCCGCTCGCGTCAGGGAGCTCGCGGAACGCCTGCACGTCTCCAACACGGATTTCGTCCGCACGTCGGACCAGGTTCGGCATTGGCCGGCGGCGCAGAAACTGTGGTCCAAACTTGCGGATCGGGGCGATCTCTACAAGAAGAAATACGAGGGTGCCTACTGTATCGGTCATGAAGCGTTCATCAAGCCCAGCGAGCTGGTCGACGGCCTTTGCCCGTTGCACAAGACGAAGCCGGAAATCGTGCAAGAAGAAAACTGGTTCTTCCGACTCACGCGCTACACTCCGGCGATCAGGGAACTCATCTCATCCGACGCGCTGAATATCGTTCCCGCATCGCGGAAGACGGAGCTCTTGAACCTCTTGGATGATGCCGAGGACGTAAGCTTCTCAAGACCCTCAGCCCAGCTTCCGTGGGGGATTCCCGTCCCCGGGGACGCCACCCAAACGATGTACGTCTGGGTCGACGCACTGTCGAATTATCTCTCTGCCCTCGGGTACGGAACGGACGGCGCAGGGATGGATTACTGGCCTGCGCAGGTGCATCTGGTGGGAAAGGATATCACGAGGTTCCATGCGATCATTTGGCCGGCAATCCTTCTCTCTGCAGGTCTGGAGGTTCCTAAAGCCATATACATTCACGGCTTCATAACGGTAGACGGCCAAAAGATGTCGAAAACACTCGGCAATGTGATCAATCCATTCGAACTCCTGGATTCCTGGAATGCAGACGTTGTTCGCTATTTCCTCCTCAGAGAGCTTCAGAGCACCGAAGACAGCGACTTCTCATGGAAGAACCTAAAGGGAAGATATATATCTGATTTGGCGAATGGTCTCGGGAATCTCGTACAACGCACCACGACCCTTGCAGAAGCGACGCAAGGGGGAACAGTGAACCTTGCCACCGATGGCGACGAGCTAGCGGCAGTCCTCGACGATGAGGCATACCACCAGGCATTCAGGCAGTTCCGTCTTCATGATGTAGCAGCTCATATTTGGGATAAGATCGGTATCGCGAATGCATTCCTGAACGTTACAGAACCCTGGAAGCGGGAGGGGGAGGAGCGTACACGCATCATGGGCACCGTTCTGAGCATGCTTTCACATATCGCATGGCTCCTGGATCCCCTCATGCCGACGACCGCTCAACAGATAGCGGTACAGCTTGGAGTCGCACGCACGCGAGTGCCATCCGGCATCAGCAAGGTGCACAAGGCAGTACCCCTGTTCCCTCGTGAGCCTCGTAGTTGACACAAATAGTCCGCAGCACATAAGAATTATTTTACTATTCTAGTATTCGTGTTACGTAATACATAGTCATATATGGAAATTAGAGCTATCGATTCCCACTGCCACCCGCAGTTCCCGCACTACGATGCGGACCGTTCCATCGTCATCCAGCGAGCTCTGGACGCCGGGGTTGGGATGATCTGTGTCGGCACGGATCTGGCGACGTCGGTACAAGCGGTCCGATTAGCAGAAGAATTTCCACCTGTGTGGGCTTCGGTCGGCCTTCACCCGAATGATGCCTCCGAGGAGCGATACGATGAGAGAGATTATGAAAGGCTCATTATGCATCCGAAGGTGATTGCGATGGGAGAGATCGGCCTCGATTTTCATCGGCAACACGATCCGGAGGTCCAGGAACGTCTATTAAGACGGCAACTCGAACTGGCCGGCTCGCGACTTCCGTGCATCATTCATTGTCGCGACGCGCACCAAAGAATGTCAGAGTTACTACGCGAATACCAGGCACGTGGAGTGATCCACTCATTTACCGGCACATCAGACGAGGCCCTCTCCTATGTACGCATGGGCTGGTACATCGGCCTGAACGGCATCGTGTCGTTTTCCGCGGAGTACGAGGAAATGGTCAAAGCGCTACCGATGGAACGGATATTATTGGAGACCGACGCACCATATCTTGCTCCGGTGCCACATAGGGGAAGGAGAAACGAGCCCCTTTATGTACTGGATGTGGCCGATCGAATCGCAACGATTCGGGGGACTTCAGGGAAAGCGATCACAGATCAATGCCTCATGAATACATATACGTGTTTTAGTATGCATATGAGCCGTGGCTAGGTAGTTGTATATAGCCAAAGGAGAACTCAGTGAGAAAAGCCACCTTATCGGTGGTTGTTTATTGCAGGATTTAATTCTTGTGACGATCTGAAAATCGGTCTGGTCCTCTCTTATATATATCAACAGATAATGGACGATGTTTGCGTGGCTGTCGTGGTAAAATTTGTGCTGATGATGAGGTGCAAATGCCAAAGTAAAATAACGGAGAAATTGCCCTATCCGATACGATATCGGATTGGATAAACGGTCATTTTACGATGGTATCTGAGGAGGGATCAAAATCGGTTTCTTCAGCTGCGGGAAGGAGTGATTTGATTTCACTTGCAGATGCCGCGCTTGGAACACCATATTCACAGGAGTACCTGAGTCTTCTTGCGAGACGTGGGAAGTTGGGCGCGCAAAAGCTCGGGAGGAATTGGTATATCACGAGGAGCGCGTTCACTGAATATCTTGCAACGCGAGCCAAAAAGAATATTTCGTCGGTTCTGGGCTTAATCGGCACGACTGAGCGGCCGCGCCCAGTTCCTGCACAGCCGATCGCGACCGTTTCAGCTGCGCCATTGCAGGTCCCCCAGCAGCCGACTCCAATTTTCATCACGCTTCCGACGAGTACTCCTGCGGCTCCGGCGCATGAACCACGGAAGAACCGCATCATCGTCACGATCGCATTGGTCCTGCTGCTCTTGGGCGCTGCGGCGCTCTTGGGGAGAGTCATCATGGGTGCGGTCCATCAGTTTTTCCAGGAGACCGTGGGGTTCGTCCAGCAGATGCGAAGCCAGCAGCCGGTGCAGAACATCACGGTGGTACAGCAACAACCCTCGGTGGCCCAGAACGCACCCCAACGGGTGACCATCGTGCAACAGGTTCCGGTGTTCTATCCCGGCGGCCTCTCACCGGTGAATCCTTCGTATCCGCAACCCCCGATCGTCGTCAGTTCGCCGGAACCGTACCCGCCCGGATATGTACCCGGACAATCACTCGCCTCATTGGACAGCGTAGTTGCGAACGGCAATCAAACGGGCCGTATCGCTTTTTTTAACGGAGGACTGTATGGCGGTAACGGATCGTTCCAAACGGTTGCGGCGAATCGAGACGCATCATTCGGATCCGTAGATGACCAGAGCGACATCAGTTTCACGGTGCATTCGAAGGGCCTCGCGTTGGATACGAACGGGAATGCGGATTTCGGCGGTACGGTGTCAGCGCAAAATGCGGACGTCGTCGGGTATTCGTCCGCATCCTCGACGTTCGGCTCGGGGTTGTCGAACTGTGCCGGCGCGGAATTCCTCCAGTACTCTTCAAGTTCCGGGACGTTCGTATGTACTTCGGCCGCTGTCGCGGTGGTTCCGGCACAAGGCACTCTCACATACTACTTCTCCAGTTCATCGTCGGATGTTGCGACCTACCTCGTCCAACGAACGAGACCGCAAGATACAACGACTACGATCGTTACTCCCGATCTCAACACCGGCACGAACATGCTCGCGAACTGGATCACTCCATCCGGGACCCCTAATCTGACGTTCGTTCCCGCAGGTCAGTATGAGTTCCATATTCATGTCGCGCAATTGACCGGCGATCAAACCGTGCGGGTGTACGCAGAGGTTTGGGAGACGAATGCAAGCGGGAGTGATGTGGCACTGCTCGGTACGAGTGAGCCATCCGCACCTATCAATAATGCTGAAACAGAATATCCGTTATTCTTCACGACCGCCGATGTTCATACGATGGCATCTTCGGCCAGCCGTATCGTCACGCGTGTGTATGCACTCGTCTCGGGTAGCGGTGCGGCGCCGCAAGTCATTCTGTACACCGGCGGAGAGGCTGACTCGCACATCTCCTTGCCGTCGAATACCGTTGATGCCTCGACCTTCATACCGTACACCGGCGCAACGCAGGACATCGACCTGGGCGATCACAATCTGATTGCCGTTGATGCCTCTCTTTCGTCGAACCTGGAAGTATCCGGGACCGCGTCCGCATCACAATTCTTCGGCTCCGGGCTCTCTTCATGCCCCGGAGGTCAACAGCTCCACTGGAACAACGGGACATTCTCGTGCGTTACTGTCACCGGCTCCGCGGGATCCGCCATTGACGTCAATAAACAAGGCGGTCCATTTCAGCCGACCGCGTCCCTGTCCTTCGGCGCCGGTCAATTCAATGTTACATATTCCGCTCCCGAATCCCTGGTGACCCTCGATTGGGGTTCCGGTGGTCCTGTCTCCCGTTCCCTGTCCAACACCTTCTCCGCCGCCTCCAACCAGTTCTCCAACACGCTGGAGGTGGGGACGGCGAGCGTGTCGGATCTCAACATCAGCGGACCACTGCTCGGCACTGATGCCTCACTCTCCGGCAATCTGACTGTCTTCGGTATTTCTTCGTCGTCCGCCACGTATGGTTCCGGTCTTGTCGCCTGTGCCGGAAGCGCGGACAAGCTGCTTTGGGATGCGGGGTCGGGCCACTTCATGTGCGGGACGGATTCCGGGGCATCTGGCCAGACCATCGCAGTCGGTCTCACAGGAGGGACATTCAACTCAGCATCATCCATCTCCTTCAACTCTGCGCACTTTGCGGAATCATTATCGGTCCCGGAGGCACGGATCTCCCTGAACTGGGGTGCTGGCGGTCCCGCATCCCGCTCTCTCTCCAACCTCTTCACCGCCGCCTCCAACCAGTTCTCCCACACGCTGGAGATCGGCACCGCCTCCGTCTCCGCCCTGAACATCGCCGGCACCCCGTTCGTCCCATCCAACTACCTGCCCCTGACCGGCGGCACCCTGACCGGCACTCTCTT
>DATJZE010000060.1:0-13711 GCA_035499235.1 Minisyncoccota bacterium
TCTGGTCACGCTCCCAGTGGATGAGCGCACAATGCACGGTCGCCTGGTGCTGTTGGAAATATTCGTCCGCCCCTTCCAGCGACCGCAGGACTTCGGGCGGGATGATGGGGGTGGAAAGTATCTGCGAGTGGTTGTGCCAGATGCTCGCACCGGCCTCGCGCCCATGGTTATGGAAGATGCTGATGTAGTCGCCGCACTCGTCGTGCGAGATGGCGTGGTAGCGGTCCTGGTAGACGCGAAGGATCTCCGCGGTGTCCAGGTCCGAGTACTGCGCGAAGTGCGTCTCGTGGTCGCGCATGATGACGAGCTCGTGGAACCCGTGCGCGACCTGGATGGAGAACGGACCGTGCTGCACAGGCGCACCGCAGATGCCCGGCGTCAGCGCCGGATATTTATTGGGCACCACCATCGTGGTCCACTCCCCCGAGAACGCCCCCTCCCAATGCACCGGATGCCCGTCGCGGTACACCAAGAGCGGCTGGCCGTTCGTGGCGACGGGGTCTTCGAACGGGCATCCCTCGGCGGGCTGGTGCGAGTCCTCGAACTTCGTGCGCGTTTCCGCCGCTCCGGGACGCTTCGCGCGCGTGCTGGAGACGAGTACCCAATCACCGGAGACGAGGTCTTTTCGGAATTCGTTCGCCGCCATTATCTGCGATAGACACCGCGGATGCGGTTCCAGGTTATCTTCACCGACTCCGCCAACGAGGTCAGGTATGCACCGAGCTTCACCTTGGAATTCGGATCGTTGTCCCACACGACGGGGACTTCTTTGATGCGGTATCCGCGTGCGCGGGCGATGGCGAGCACCTCGACGTCGAACAGCCAGCCGAACGTCGTCATGCGGCTGAAGATGTCGTTGGCCGCCCGCGCGGTGAACACCTTGAACCCGCGCTGGGTGTCCCAGACGCCGGGAACCGCCCAGAGCTGTATCCAGAGGTTCGCCATCTTCCCGAACACCACCCGCCAGAGCGGTTCCCCTCCTCCCTGGAGGACACGCGCACCTTTGACGCCGATGGAACCGATGACGACGTCGTACCCCTGGTCCAGGAACGGCCGCATCGCGGCGAGCTGATCGATAGTCGTGCTATTGTCCGCATCCATGAAGAGCCGGATGCGCCCCGTGGCGAAGCGCATGCCGGTGGCGACGGCATAACCCTTGCCGGGCCGCTTCTCGTCCACGATGCGGAGGAACGGATACTGCCCGTGGTACGAACGCACGACGTCGGCCGTGTGGTCGGTGGAACGGTTGTTGACGACGATGATCTCGGCATCCTTCTCATGCGCCGCAAGCCACGTGCCGACCGATTCCAGGGTCCGGCCGATCCGCTGTTCTTCGTTGTATGCGGGAATGACGACGGAAAGTTGCATGGCACTCCTATGATACGACAAATTGTCCTATGATACATCCGTCGGCACTGATGGGAGGTAGCAGATGGCTTCGCGACGACGTTCTTTCCGAATGCTGATGTTCGGGTTCGCCGGATGGGCCTTCGGCGGCATCCTCATGCACGTCTTCCGGCCCGAGAAGATGAACGAGGGCATGCTCCTGGGGCTGTGCCTCGGGCTGTTGTGCCATGTCGTGGACATCCTCTGGAAGGCGCTCGGGTGCTACGATGCGCGCGTCTCTGGACCCTGTGCGACCTGTCCCGGTCGGGGCCGGTGGGCACGCCTCTGCGCGAACCATCGGGTCACCGCGTGCTTTTTGGCGTTCTGGTTCGTAGGGTTCCTGTTCATCCTCGGCCATTTGGCGTTCGCGGTGCTCGGATACACGTTCCTCGAATTCCTGGACCATGGGTCCGGATTCATCGCCTGGTTGGCCGGCCTGCTCGCCGCGGCGCTCGAGGTCGCGCACCGGTTCCTTCAGCGCACCTGATCCATCGCGCCTCCTTCTTCGGGAGGCGTTTCCTTGTTTGACAGCCGGTCCGACCGCGCATACCATACGCCCCCAATGGACGACATCCTCTCCATAGATACGGAAGACGGGCGCTATCCTGACCTCTTGTCGCGGATTCCTGACCCTCCGAAACGGTTATATTGCCGGGGAGATGTCACGCTCCTGGGTTCATTCTGTGTCGCGGTCGTGGGCACACGACGCGCATCGGACTACGGCAAACAAGCATGCCGGGACATCGCCGGCGGTCTCGCGTCATCAGGCGTCACGGTCGTGTCGGGCATGGCGTTAGGCATCGATGCGGTGGCGCACCGTGCGGCACTGGATGCGGACGGCCGCACCATCGCCGTACTGGGTTCGGGCGTGGATGATGCGACCATGGGACCGCCGTCCAATATTCCGCTCGCGCACGATATCCTCACCCGCGGCGGCCTCATCGTTTCGGAATATGAGCCGGGATTCCCCGCGGACCAGTGGACGTTCCCGAAACGCAACCGCATCATCTCCGGACTTTCGCGCGGCGTGCTTGTCGTGGAAGCGGACCAGGAATCCGGTTCGCTCATCACCGCCAAAGCCGCACTCGACCAGGACCGTGACGTCTTCGCGGTGCCCGGCTCCATCTACTGGCCGCGGTCGGTGGGAACCAACTGGCTCATCGGCCAGGGCGCGCGTCCCGTCGCATCGGCTGCCGACGTCCTGGAAGCATACCGACTGCGTCAGGTTCCGCTGCCCGGAACGGCCGTATCCACACCTGATCCGGTCCAGGCGCGTATACTTGCACTATTGCGTGAGAACGGACCGATGCATCTGGAAGCGCTCGCGTCATCGGTGGACGACGCGTCACGGGTTATGGCGGCGGTCGCGTTGTTGGAGCTCGGCGGCACCATCCGTCACCAGGGCGGCGGAACCTATGCACTGACATGAAACTCGTCATCGTCGAATCCCCCACGAAAGCGAAGACCATCGCCCGGTACCTGGGCGACGAGTTCGTCGTGCGCTCGAGCTTCGGCCATGTGCGCGATCTCCCGAAGTCCGAACTCGGCATCGATGTCGAGCATGATTTCAAGCCGTCATACGTCGTCCCGACCAAGGCGAAGAAGAACCTGTCGGAACTGAAGAAGGAGGCGGCAAAAGCCGATGCGGTCATCCTGGCCACCGACCCCGACCGCGAGGGCGAGGCCATCGCGTGGCATCTGGTGCAGGCGCTCGGTTTAGACAAGCCGAAGACGAAGAAGCCCGTTGAGCGCATCGCGTTCCATGAGATCACGGAGCAAGCGATCAAACACGCGCTGGCGAAACCTGGTACGATCGACGAACAGCTCGTCGACGCACAGCAGGCGCGACGCGTGTTGGACCGTCTCGTCGGCTACAAGGTCTCGCCCGTCCTCTGGAAACGGTACTGGCGCGGTCTGTCGGCCGGACGCGTGCAGTCGGTCGCGCTCCGGCTCATCGTCGAGCGCGAACGTGAGGTGCAGGCGTTCGTCCCGGCGGAGTACTGGTCGGTCACCGCATCGTTGGAAGCTCCCGCGGGGAGCGCATTCGACGCCCAGCTGTCGGCGCGTGACGGGGCGCCGCTGGACAAGCTCGCCGTTCCCGACGAGGCGACTGCCAAAGCCATCGTCACGGAGCTTGGCGGGTCGGACTGGAAGATCGCGAAGGTGGAACGGACCGAGATGAGCCGCATGCCGCATGCGCCGTTCACGACATCCACCATGCAGCAGGAGGCCAACCGACGATTGCACTTCTCCAGCCGACAGACGATGACGCTCGCCCAGGGACTCTACGAGGCCGGATTCATCACCTACATGCGCACCGACTCGGTGAACCTGTCTGAGGAAGCGCTCGCGAAGGCGAAGGAGTTCATCGGTTCGCAGTGGGGCGATCGCTACCACGCGCGACGCAAGTTCAGGACGAAATCCAAGAGCGCCCAGGAGGCGCATGAGGCGATCCGCCCCACGGATCCCGCCCGTCTGCCGGAATCCCTGCAGGGCGACGTGACGCCGCAGCAGCACAAGCTCTACGACCTCATCTGGCGGCGGTACCTTGCATCGCAGATGGCCGAGGCGACATTCGACACGGCCGCCGTTGACATCAGCGCCGGCCGGTACGGGTTCCACGCCAACGGCTCCGTCATGAAGTTCGACGGGTGGCTCAAGGTCTACCCCACCAAGGTGGAGGAGGCCGTGCTGCCCGAACTCGCCGCCGGTGATGCGCTCAACCTCCGTGAGCTCCGCCCGGAACAGCACTTCACGAAACCGCCTGCGCGGTTCAACGAAGCGTCGCTCATCAAGACTCTGGAGAAGGAGGGCATCGGCCGGCCGTCGACCTACGCCTCCATCATCTCGACCATCCTCATCCGCAAGTACGTCGAGAAGGACCGTTCGCGTGCGCTCATCCCGACGGAGATCGGCATGCAGGTCAACGATTTCCTCGTGGAGAACTTTCCGAGTATCGTGGACGTGAAGTTCACCTCGCTCATGGAAGACGAACTCGACGAGATCGCGGAAGGCAAGCGGAAATGGATCCCGACCATCCGGGAGTTCTTCGGGCCGCTCGCCGAGCGCATCACGCAGAAGACGAAGGAAGCGAAGGAGGCGAAGGCCTCCGAGGTGGAGACGACGGACAAGATCTGTGACAAGTGCGGCTCCCCGATGGTGGTCAAGCGCGGCAGATTCGGCAAGTTCATCGCGTGCTCGAACTTCCCCACCTGCCGCAACGTGCTCAAGGAGGACAAAGCGAAGCAGGAAGTGGAGAAAGTCGGACGCGTCTGCCCCGAGGACGGGGGCGAGCTCGTGTACCGCCGCAGCCGGTTCGGCAAGTTCATCGCGTGCTCGAACTTCCCCACCTGCCGCTACACCGAGAAGATCGCCAAAGAAAAACCCGCGGCCGAGGAGACCACGGGCTGACGACCGGCTAGGCCAAGTGGTTCTTGAACCCGAGCAGACGCGCGGTCGTGCGCATCAGCTCCAACCGGATGCGGAGCAGACGCGCCTGTTCGCCCTGTGCGTCGGCGAGTCGGTGCATGACGTCCCGGATCTCATTGGTGACGATGGTCTGCTCCAGGCCGCGCTTGGCGCGCCCGAGTTCCCCCGTCGTGTCCGCTGTGGGGATGAACCCGAACAGCTCGTTGCAGTCGGCAAGAACCTCTTGGCGGGTCTTGTCCGGCATACGCCACCTCCATTGCCAAAGACGTCTACAGATTGTACCATTACAAAATCACCAAGTCAATCATGCCGGGCGCCCTGGAGCGCATACTCGAGTTCCCGCAGTTCGATACACCGGCCCGCACTCTCATCCGGCGCGCGTTCGAGCGGGCGGAACGCGCACATGCGGGCCAGACGCGTGCGGAAGGTTCGCCCTACATCGTCCATCCAGCCTCGGTCGCGCTCTATTTGGCTGACCTCGGATTCGACGCCCCATCGGTGGCCGCCGCGCTCCTGCACGACGTCATCGAGGACTGCGGCGTGACCCGCGCGGAATTGGCGGCCGAGTTCGGCACGGATGTCGCCTTCCTCGTGGATGGTGTGACGAAACTCAAGAGCATCCGGCTGTCGAACACCGCCAAGGACAAACGCCAGACGGATCTCCAGACGGAGTCCTTGAAGAAGATGTTCTTCGCGATGGCCGATGACCTGCGCGTCATCATCATCAAACTCGCCGACCGTCTGCACAACATGCAGACGCTGGAGTACAAGGACCCCGCCGCGCGGGCCCGGAAGTCGCTGGAGACGATGGAGATCTACGCGCCCATCGCGGACCGCCTGGGTATGGGACGCCTCAAGGGGGAATTGGAAGACCTGGCGTTCCCCTACGCCTATCCGGCCGAGTACGCGTGGCTGAAGAAGACGGTCAAGGGGAAATACGAAGACCGTTTGAGGTACATCGAGCGCGCGGCGCCGGTCGTGAGCCGCCACTTGGACGCCGCGGGTGTCACCGTGGTGGACATCCATGCGCGTGCGAAGCGTATGTGGTCGCTGTACCGGAAGCTCAAGCGGTACGGTATGGACCCCGACAAGATCATGGACCTGGTCGCCCTCCGCATCATCGTACCCGACGTCAAGTCGTGCTACGAGGCGCTCGGCGTCATCCATGCGCACTACAAACCGATGCCCGGACGCGTGAAGGACTTCATCGCGCTGCCCAAACCGAACGGCTACCGCTCACTACATACCACCGTGTTCTGCGAGAAAGGCCGCGTCGCGGAAATCCAGGTGCGGACGCCCGATATGCACGACCACGCGGAGAACGGAGTGGCCGCGCACTGGGCATACGCCGAACAAGGCAAGGGCAGCCATACGGCGGCCAAGGCGGCGGAACTCGCGTGGGTCAACCAGCTGAAAAAGACCCTCAGGGACATCAAGACGTCCGCAGGCATGGCGAACCTGAAGATAGACTTCTTCAAGGACCGCATCTTCGTCCTGACGCCGCACGGCGACGTCAAAGACCTGCCCGACGGTGCCACGCCCGTGGATTTCGCGTACACGGTGCATTCCGAGCTCGGCCACCGGACGCAGGGCGCACTGGTGAACGGCAAGCTCGTGCCGCTGACGCACCGTCTGCAGTCAGGCGACGTCGTCGAGATCCAAAAAGCCCGCGACGCACGCCCCAGCAAGAACTGGCTGCGGTTCGTGCACACGACGCATGCCGCCAAACACATCAGGTCGTGGTTCAAGACCGCAGAATCACTGCAACCTGTGGAACCCGTGCGCGCACCGAGGCGTGCACGCCCGCATAAAGGCGGAGGTGAACCCGTCCGGACGGCGATGTCCCATGTCATCATCGCAGGACAACCCGGTCTGGCCTACAAGCTCGGCAAGTGCTGCTCCCCCAACATCAACTCCCCCATCGCGGGCTATCTGACCGTGTCACGCGGCGTCACTGTCCACCGCGCGGGATGCACGAACCTGAAAGCCGCCCCTCCGGAGCGGCTGCTGGACGCGGCGTGGAGTTAACGACGGAACTCTTCGCGCAGGTAGACGACCTGCTGGAGCATCGTCTTCAGCCTCGTCATGTATGCATCCTTCCCGGGCATACCCGCGAGCGGAGAATCATGGCGGTCGAGCTCGATAAGCTCTTGCTGGATCGCCTCGCTCACCCCGCTGATGGTCTCAAGCGCCGCGTCGGTATCACCGGCGGCGTGGTGGATGCGTGCAAGATCGACCGAGATTTCGAACCTACCGCCGCTGGTCGGATCAAGGTCGGCGACCCGCTGACGTTCGAGGTACCACGCGTTCAGCGCCTCGCGGTCTCCCCGCTGATACGCCTCTCGCACCTGGTCGAGCGTCATCGGCGCGTACACCAGCTCGTGTTCCAACGGTTCGCTCGGTTTCTCGCGCATGTTAGTCGGTTATTTTACCCATCAGTTCGTCCAGATGTTCCTGTGAGGCGAAGCGGATGACGATCTGGCCGGTTGTGGACGAGCCGTGCGGGGCGCGGATGATGACCGGCGCGCCCAGATACCGCGAAAGCTTGTCCATCGCATCATCGAACCGTTCGTTGTGACGGTAGATGCGCCGTCCGACCGCCGCCTTGACGGCCGACGCGGCGTATTCGACGTCGTGCGTGTTGAACCCGCCCGAGACCAGCGCGTCGTACATCTGCTTCTGGCGCGCCGGATCCTTCTGGAACGGCAACAGGCCCCGTGCGGCGGTGCCCGCCAGCGTGCCGGTGCGTACGGCGTCTTTGATGTAGTCCGGAAGGTTCAGGAGCCGCATGATGTTCGCCACGGCCTCGCGGCTCTTGCCGACCTTCTCGGCGATCTCCGCCTGACGGAGCCCGAATTCGCTCGCCAGGCGGACGTACGCCTCGGCCTGTTCGATGGCGTTCAGGTCCTCCCGCTGCAGGTTCTCGATGAGCGCGACCTCCAGTCGCTTGGATTTGCTGTTGCTCCCTTCCGGCGTCAGGTCATCACGGATGATGACCGGTACCTGCGGAAGGCCGGCGAGCTGCGCCGCACGCCACCGGCGTTCGCCGGCGATGAGCTGATACTTCACCGCGCGACCGCGCGGCAGGTCTTCCTCGATCTTGGAAACCAACAGCGGCTGGAGCACGCCGTATTTGCGGATGGAGCGCGCGAGTTCTGCGAGCGCCTCCTGGTCGAAGTCGGAACGGGGCTGATCGGGGTTCGGTTGGATCTTCGCGACCTCCACATAGAAGATGTTCTCCCGCTTGCCGTTGACGGCATCCGCGACCGCGTCGGGGATCAGCGAACCCAACCCTTTGCCCAACCCGAACAGTTTCTTCGTGGTCATGCGAATCAGGATATCCGAATAATTTCTTCTGCCAAGGCCCGGTAGGCCTCCGCGGCCCGCGAACCGGGGTCATGCTGCAGGATGGTCTTCCCGAAACTCGGCGCTTCGGCAAGCGAGACGACGCGCGGCACGACCGCTTCGAACACCCGCCCGGGAAAGTGCTGCTGGACCTCATCGGCGACCTGCCGCGAGAGTTGGTTGCGCTTATCGTGCATCGTCAGCACGACGCCCAGCACCTGGAGCTCGGGATTCAGACTGCCCCGGACCATTTCGATCGTGCGCATCAGCTGGCCGAGCCCTTCGAGCGCGTAGTATTCGCACTGCACCGGGATGAGCACCCGATCGGCGGCGGCCAAAGCATTGACCGTCAGGAGACCCAGCGAGGGCGGACAGTCCACGAGCACGTAGTCGTAATCGTTTCTGACCTGACCGAGGACCCGTGCCAAGCGCTTCTCGCGTTCTTCCATCGCGACCAACTCAACGGTCGCGCCGGCGAGCGCCTGTGTCGCAGGCAGGATATCGAATCCGAAGAGCGGCGTGCGACGGATGGCGCTCCGGGGATTCGTGTCCGACACGAGCGAGTGATACACGCTCGCAGCCGAGGCTTCCACGGACAGCCCGAGACCGACGGTCGCGTTGGCCTGCGAGTCCAGATCCACCAGCAGGACATACTTCCCGAGCGCGGACAGGTACGCGCCGAGATTCACGGATGTGGTCGTTTTGCCGACGCCTCCTTTTTGGTTGCAGACCGCGATGACACGCGCCATACGTCTTCATCGTACCTGCTTCCGATTTCGGATGCAATGTGATATAATAAGCTCCGCTTGCCGGGGTGGCGGAATTGGCAGACGCGCACGACTCAAAATCGTGTGCCGCAAGGCATGAGGGTTCGATTCCCTCCCCCGGCACAGGTCGTTTCAATGGGAGGGTCGAATGAGTATAGCAATCGTACCCGTAGGCAACGCCATCACCGAGGTGACGCTCACCCGGCCGGAGTTCCCCGACGGTAAGGTGTCATGCATCGACTGCCGGCGCATGGTCTTCCGCCAGGGCGCACACCGGACGGAAGAGGGATGGGTCTGTCCGCGGTGCAACGAGCAGTGATCGTCCCGGCCCCGACATGCGTCGGGGCCGCTTCATTTATACACATCATGGAGACTTGCGTCGGAATCAGAGTGCTATCATGCACGCATCACGCGCGCATGAAGGAGGGTCACAAGGAACTCACGCGAAGAGAGAACGCACCGATGGTGCCGGAGTCCTATCTTCTCTGCGGCGACTGCGACGGCAGCTGGGTCGATGCGCATGACGGCGACTGCGCGCACTGTCATGGACGGACGACGAGCAAGGATTTTCATCTGTGCCTCTCGTGCGCGCTGCGCGAACACCGCTGTCAGCACTGCGGCGAACAGGTGCACCTGCATATCGCGTCCTGCTAGCGGGTGGCGAGCGTCAGGAGATTCTCCAGGACCGCGGCGATCACCAACGGTCCCATGCCACCCGGAACCGGCGACAGTATGCCGGCTTTTTGTTTGACGGAGTCTTCCGCAACGTCACCCGTGCCTTCTGAGTATCCGAAATCGATGACCGCGGCGCCTTCTTTGACCCAGTCGGCGGTGACAAGGCCCGGCTCACCGACGCCGGTGACGACCAGATCGGCCCGCGCGGCCTGGGCCGCGGGTTCGGACGTGTCGATATCGATCACCGTCACATCCGCGCCGCGTTCGCGCAGCCATCCTGCCACGGGTCTCCCGATCAGGCGGCCGTTCCCGATGACCGCCGCATGCATACCGTGCACGTCGATGGCGTACTCCTCAAGCACGTATGCCAGCGCGCGCACCGCCGGCGCCGGCACCTGCGGATGCGACGTCAACGCATCGACGTCCTTTTCGGGCGGGATGAGTCCCAGAAGCACCTCGGTGTTCCAATCGCGCGGGAGCGGCAGTTCCACGAACATCCCCTGCACGGATTCGTCGGCGGCAAGGAACCGCATCGTGTCTTCCGCACCTGCGGGATCGCGGGGATCGAAGAAGTATGACGAGAACTGGATGCCCGCCTTCTGAGCGGCACGCTCCTTGAGTCTGACGAATGCGGCGAGCGCCGCGTCGCCTTCGGCACACACGGCGGCGAGCCCGAGCGGGACGCCGAGCGCCGCAACCTGTACGGCGATGTCGTCCGTCCACCGGGCTGCAAGCGCCCGCCCGTCCACCAGCTTCACGCCAGCCGCCATCGGAGCAGGATGATGATCAGCACGGCCACGAGATACACCCGTTCGACGATCGCGTGTACCTTTTCGGGAAGCCGGATACCGGTCAGCGCGCCCAGGTAGTGCTGGGTGAAGTCACCGTTCATGTTCGGCCAGTGGATCCGACGGCGGAGCTTCTGCTCGGCGACCGTCAGCGGACAATCGGAGAACAATGCCCAGGTCACCAGCAGCACCGCGATACCGGCGAAGTAGAACACCATCGTGTTCGGATAGATCAGCACCATGGGCAGCGAGATGGTGCCGCCGAGCACGATGATGCCGTGCACGATACTGAGGGCCGCCACCAGGAGAATCGTCAGGAATTTCTTCAGCATGATGCAATTCTACAACACCGCGAGGATCTTGTCCGCCCGTACCGCTCCCTGGCGCAGGATGCGTGGGATGCGTCCGGAAAGGTCCACGACCGTGGATGGCTCCGAGTGCGGCAGGACGCCTGCGTCCAGCACCAGATCGGGCTGCGGCGCCGTTCGCGCGTACGCGACGGCGATGGCGCGGGCATCGTTGATCGGCTCGCTGCCTGAGACGTTCGCCGAGGTCCCCGCCAGCGGGTACCCCAGATGCCGCAGCAGGTTCTGCACGAACGGATGCTCGGGAGCGCGAAGCCCGACCGTCTGTCCTCCCCCGCAGGTGATGGCCGGCACGATGGGACGGCGCGGCAGAACGAAGGTGACCTTCCCGGGCCAGAACTGCGCGATGAGCGTCTCCTGTTCAGCGCTGATGTACGCCAACTCGCGCGCCCACGAGAGGTCGCGTACCAGCATCGGCAACGCTTTGACATAACTGCGGTGCTTAATGTCGAACACGCGACCGACCGCATGCGCGTCCAGGGCATTGGAACCCAGGCCGTACAGCGTATCGGTCGGGTACACGGCCGTGCCGCCGCGCTGCAACACCCCGACCACGCGCTCCAGGATGGCGTCGTAGTCACCGGACAGGTCGAGCGCGATGGTTTGCATGTGGTTTGTCGCACAAGGAGCCCTCGCGGGCTCCTTGGGTCGTTCTCGCTAGTTCGCCTCCTCGGTCTTGATTTTCGGCCTCCAGGATTGCATCTTCGGCCGGTCCCAAATCTTATGGTTGACCATGAGGTTGTTGACCGTCGGACTGATCTGGGCGCCGTGCGACATCAGGTCTTCGACGCGTGTGCGGTCCACCACGAACGTCTTGGCCCGCGGGTCATAGGTTCCCAGTTGTTCCAGGTACTGGCCCTGCGGTTTGCGCGCGTGCTCGAGCACCACCACCTTGTAGTGGGGCTGGTGTTTCTTGCCGATGCGCTGCAGACGGATCTTCAACATGTCGGCCTATACTAATATATATTGCTGAAAAGCGCAAGTCTTGACCTTGTTTGTCCCGGCCCGTCGACGGGTATATGTTCAAGGGGAGGTGTTCCGATGAGCGACATCGATCGGCAAAACCAGCTCCTTGCAGAGGTGCTCGAAGCGGCTTCAAGAGAATTCGCGTCGTGGCCGAAATGGAAGCAGGACGAAGCCAGGGCAGATTTCGAGGAGCGCGAGGAACCGCATCCCACGCCCGATGATGATATGCTCGACTAGCCGAATCGCCGCCCGTAGGGGCGGCGTTCCTTATTTCCAGTCCTTGTTCTTCAGAGCGTCTTCGGCGGCGGCCTGCTGGGCGTCCTGCTTGCTTGACCCCTGCCCTTCGCCGGCCAGTTCGCGCCCCAGGTAGACACCGATGCGGAACTGTCGGGCATGGTCCGGCCCCCATTCTTCCATCACCTGGTAGGTCGGCGTGACGCCGATGCGTTCCTGCGCCTCCTCCTGCAGGAGCGATTTGGCGTCACGGTAGGTCTTGTTGGCGATGATGTCGGGCAGGTGCACCAGCACGAATCGTTCGATGAACGTCTTGCACGGCTCGTAGCCGCCGTCCAGGTACATCGCGCCGACCACGGCTTCGAACGCGTTGGCGAGGATGTACTGGCGCGCACGGCCGGTATCGCGCGACTCACCGCGCGAAAGGAGCATGTGGTCGTTGAGACCGAACTTCGCCGCGATGTCGGACAGGATGTTGGCGTTCACCAGCGCGGCGCGCCAGTTGGTCATCTGACCTTCGGTCTCCTGCGGATGCTGCGCGTAGAGCTCTTCCGTGACGATGAGCTCCAGCACCGCATCGCCGAGGAATTCAAGCCGCTCATTGTGGCCGTGAGGCCAGTCGGGGTGTTCGTTGAGGTACGACCGGTGCGTCGTCGCCTGGCGCAGCAGCGTCAGGTCCTTGAACTCGTACCCGATGCGTTCCATCAACGGTTGGTAGTCGTCGTCAGGCATCGGGAGGGACTTCTTCCTCATCCTTCTTGCGGGGCGGCGCGTCGTCTTTTCCCGGCTCCCCCATTTCTTTATAGACCGTGCCGAGCACGCCGTTGATGAACCGGCCGCTGGATTCCCCGCCGAACGATTTGGCGAGTTCAATGGCCTCGTTGATGGCGACTTTGGGCGGCACCGCGTCGTGGTCGCCGAACATCAGTTCGTAGAGACCGAGACGCAGGACGTTGCGGTCCACCGTGGCGATCTGGTCCAACGGCCACTGGGGCGCGACGCGTTCGATGATGGGGTCGATGTCGGCCAGGTGGTCGATGGTGCCCTTGACCAGGCCCACCACGAACTCCGGCTCTTCCAGACCCGCGCCGAATTCGCGCAGGTTGTGTTCCAGGATGGCCGGCAGCGACGATTCATCGCGCCCTTTGAAGTCCCATTCGTAGAGGGACTGCATCGCGATGGACCGTGCCAGGTGTCGTGAGGCCATTCTATTTGCCCGCGGCCTGTTCCTTCTTCTTCTGCGCCTTCTTCATCTGGCGCGCGAGGACGTTGACGACTTCGGTGCCGCGGTAGTAGCCGCAGAACTTGCACACCGTGTGAGGACGGATCTTCTTGCCGCACTGCGGGCACGGGATCAACAGCGATCCAGCCAGCGCCAGATGCGAGCGGCGGCGGAGCTGCTTCCCCTTGGCCATGTGATGTCGTGGGACTCCCATAGGATTTGTAGCGTACCACACTTCGCCAAAGGATGCAACGGGCCGAAAAGCCGCGGAAAAGTGCCATAAAAATATCAACATTGTGCATCGCGGCGACTGGGGCCAGAATGGCCCCATGCGGTTCGTCCACCTGCACACCCACTCGCACTACTCGCTGTTGGACGGACTCTCCAAGATCGATGCGCTCGTGAACCGGGCGCGTGATTGCGGGATGGACGCGATGGCCATCACCGACCACGGCGCGCTGTACGGCGCCATCGAGTTCTACAAGAAGACGACCAAGGCGGGCATCAAGCCCATCATCGGCGTCGAGACCTACA
>DATJZE010000061.1:0-11412 GCA_035499235.1 Minisyncoccota bacterium
CAGAACGGCATCTGGTATTGCGAAATCTGGTACCCCTTGGGCAGGTCGGGATAGAAATAGTTTTTGCGCTCGAAGAACGTGCGCTTTTCGATGCTGCACCCCAGCGCCAAGCCAACCTGGAGCAGTTTCTCGATGGCCGCGTGGTTGGCGACCGGCAGGGTTCCGGGGTGGCCCATGCAGATGGGGCAGACGTTCATGTTCGGCCGCTTCTCCAGCGGGTCGTTGGCGCAGTCGCAGAACATCTTGGTCGCGGTGTTGAGCTCCGCGTGGACTTCCAATCCGATGGTCGTGAGGTATTCGGTCATCATGGGAAATCTATCACGGTTGGACCCCCGGCGAAAGGACGGCCCCCTACGGCGTGTAGGGGGCAAGGAGCTTTTGGATGTCAGCCGCGACGATGTTCACCGGGCGGTCGCCGTTGATGACCTCCACCCGCATGTCGGGCGCCCACGTGCGGCTCGTGGCAGCGATGTCCAGGTACGCCTGGCGGATCGTGGCGAGCTTCTCGAGCTTTTCGAACAGCTCCGGCGTTCCCCTCTCCTGCGCGAGCCGCTGCATCGCGACTTCAGCCGGGATGTCCATGAGGATGGTCACGTCGGGCCAGCGAAGCCACGGACCAAGCACGTCACGATGCATCCAGATGTAGGTCTCCGCCTGGCCTGTGAGTGCACCGTACGCGATGGTGGAGAGCGCGAACCGGTCGGCGACCACCGGTCGGCCGTGCTCGAGCCCCGGCAGGACCGTGCAGACAGTGTCCTCGGCCCGGTCGATCACGAACAGGCGTTGGAACGCTTGGTTTGGCGGCGCCGGCAGCTCGTGCTGCAGAATGCGCCGGATGAGACGGCCAGTGTGGTTGTCTCGCTCGTTTGGCTCGCGGAAGAAGACGCAGTTGCCCCAGGCCTTGCGGAGGAAGTCGACCGCCTTCAGGCTCTGCGTCCCCTTGCCGCACTTGTCGATGCCTTCGAACGCGACGAACGGCGGAACCGTTTTGGTCATGAATCACCCCTGAAAGGAACGGACCGCCATGGTAGCATGGCGGTCGTTATTCGTTGTCCACAGGGTCAGGAGCGGTCCATCGGCTCCTTGGTCACGCGCAGACGGTAGCCGGCAATGTGCAGGATGCCGCCTTTGCGGGCTAGGAGGTCGAAGAGGCGCTGGAAGATCTCAGCCCAGTCCACGGTGTGCTGGACCAGCGGGACCTTCTTCGTGCGGGCCATCGCGGCGGTCTTGGTACGGCCGATCGAGTTGGAGTACTCGCCGTAGAAGTCCACGCGACCGATGCCGGCCTGCAGGAGCCGTTTGATGCAGTTCACGCACGGTGTGGCCGTCACGATGGCCTGTGCACCGATGAGCAGCGCCGGATCCGTGTTCAGGATGGCGTTGTCCTCGCCATGGATGGTCGCGACGCAATGTCCCTCTTCCAACAGGTGCCCGACATCGTCGCAGTGCGGCAGTCCGCTGACGGAACCGTTGAAGCCGAAGCCCCGCAGGCGTTTCTTCTGCACAATGCCGCACGCAGTACGCAGACGATCGCACGTCCCCAGGATGGAATGGGCCGCCGTGGAGACCAGGAACGCCAGCTGGAACATCGCGTCCCGTTCCCGCCGCTTTGTCGTCATGGTCACACCTTGCTGTTGGCCGGCCGGTACCAGGGCAGGCCGTTCGCTTCGTCGGCCAGGAAGTCACCGAATGTGTTCGGGTAGCGCCTGCATACGATGGCGCCGACCCTGCCGAACACGAGGCGAATCTCCTCCTCGGCGGTCGGGTGGGTGCGCATCTCCAGGACCCACCGCAGCGCCCGCGGGTTGGCCGACCAGCCGATGGTCGTGGCCAGACCGATCGGCGCCACGCGGCGCATCGCCGACGTGATGGTCTTCTTCACGTCGAAGGGCACGCCCGGACGGTCCAGTTTGAAGTACTCCGCCATCTCCCGCTGCAGCAGCTCGAGCTGCTCGAACGTGCTGGCGAAGATGGTCATCGCCCGCTCGTCCTCGCGGATGCAGGTCGGCAGCCACTGGCCGAGATCGTCCAGCCGGACGAACCGGAGGCTCTCCTGGGAGATGGCCACGCCCTGCCGGTGCCGCACGAGCTCGTGCGTGAACACGCGCGACACGTCGGCGAAGATGAAGTTCATCATGGTGTGCTCCAGCACCGAACCGTGCTTGGTGCTCAGGATGTTCGCCATGTACGCGTCGTTGTGCTCGCGGATCTTGGTGACGTTCTTGTTCATCCCGGGGGCGAAGCTCCGGTAGCACAGACGGCCCATGACCTCCGTGATCTTCTCGGAGTCAGTGGGCGCGTCCGACGTCCAGTCCGGGATGCCGATGTGGTCCAGGTACGCCTGCAGCCCGTCTTCCACGATGCGACTCTCGCCGATAAGGAACACCTTGGGTTCGACCTTGCGCATGATCCACGTCCTTTCTTGTCAAAAATCTACAACGGCCTTTCGGCCGTTGTAGTCTAGAGCACTGGATGTGGAATGCAACTACTTGACCTCGATGCCCATGGAACGGGCGGTGCCGGCGATGATCTGCATCGCGGCGTCCACATCGTTGGCATTCAGGTCCGCCATCTTCTGTTCGGCGATGGCCTTCAGCTGCGCTTTGGTGACGGAACCGACTTTGTTCTTATTCGGCACGCCGGAACCTTTCTCCAAACCGGCCGCGACGCGCAACAGGTACGCCGCCGGGGGCGTACGCAGCTTGAAATCGAACGAGCGGTCCTCGTAGATGGTGACTTCGACGGGGATGACCTGCCCCTTCTTGTCTTTGGTCGCCTCGTTGAACTGCAGGCAGAACTGCTGCAAATTCAGCCCGCGGGGACCCAGGATCATGCCGACCGGCGGCGCCGGCGTCGCCGCCGCGCCTTCGATCTGCAGTTTCACGATTTCTTTGATCTTCTTCGCCATGGTTTAAAGTTTCTTCATCTGCAGGAAATCCAGCTCCACGGGCGTCTCGCGGCCGAAGATGGTGACCAGCACTTTGACGCGGCCCTTCTCGGGATCAACCTCGAAGATCTTGCCGTCGAAGTCCTTGAACGGACCGTCGGTGATCTTCACGCGCTCCCCCACCTTCACGTCCACCTGATACTGCGGCTCGGCGACGCCCATGCGTCCCAGCAGGTCGTCGATTTCCGCGCGGGCCAGCGGCGTAGGCGTCGTACCGGCGCCGATGAATCCCGTGACGCTCGGCGTGTTGCGCACGACGTACCATGAATCGTCCGAGACGATCATCTCCACGAGCACATAGCCGGGATAGATCTTCTCTTCCACGACCTCGCGCTTGCCGCCTTTGACGCGGATCTTCTTCTCCTTGGGAACCAGCACCTGGAAGATGCGGTTCTCGAAACCCAGTGATTCCACGCGCTGCTTGAGGTTGCGCGCGACGCTGTCCTCATACCCCGAGTAGGTGTGGATAGCATACCACTCGCGTGCACCGGTTGTGACTTGTTTGGGCATATCAGGATATCATCGTACCACGAACGTGCCCACCACCCAGGTGGCCAGCGAATCGATGCCGCCCAGGTAGATGGCGAAGGCCAGACAAAGCCCGAGCACGACCGCCGTGTACAGCACCATCTGGCGACGGGTCGGCCAGGTCACCTTGGCGAGTTCCGCGCGGACTTCGCGCAGGAATGTGATGACGGATTCCATGGTTCTCTAAAAAACGCCCGCGGGCGCACCGAACATACTACCAGAGCACGCCGAAAACGTCAAATATCGAGGTTCTGCACGGACCGGGCGTGGGTCTGGATGAATTTCTTGCGCGGGAGGACATCGGACCCCATGAGAACATCGAAGACGCGGTCGGCTTCTTCGGCATCGTCCACCGTGACCTGCAAGAGCACCCGCCTGGCCGGATCCATCGTGGTTTCCCACAGCTGCCCCGGGTTCATCTCGCCCAGACCCTTGTAACGCTGGACGGAGAATCCGGCGATTTTGACCATGTTCTCTTCCGCCTCGGTGACCCCGTCCGTTTCCAGCGGCGTCGCGGTGAAGTCGGCGAACGATTGTGCCCGCTTCTTGGCCGATGGCTTGGGCGCACGGATACCGAGGACTTTGTCCTTTTCTTCGTCGGAGAAGACGTACTGCGTCGTGGCACCCTTCCGGATCCCGTACAGCGGCGGTTGCGCGATGTAGATGTGGCCGGCTTCGATGAGCCGCGGGAAGTAGCGGTAGAACAGCGTCAACAGCAAGGTGCGGATGTGCGCCCCATCCACGTCGGCATCGGTCATGATGACGATCTTGTGGTAGCGGAGCTTGGAGATGTCGAATTCGTCGGCGATGGCGGTACCCAGCGCGATGATGAGCGCGCGCACTTCGACGGACGCAAGCATCTTATCGATGCGGGCGCGCTCGACGTTCAGGATCTTGCCGCGCAGCGGCAGGATGGCCTGGAAGTTCCGGTCCCGCCCCTGCTTGGCCGACCCGCCGGCCGAATCGCCCTCCACGATGAACAGTTCTGATTCTTCGGCCGACCGGCTCGAGCAGTCGGCAAGCTTGCCCGGCAATGAGAACCCGTCCAGCGCGCCCTTGCGCAGCACGGTATCACGGGCCGCCTTGGCCGCGACGCGCGCCTTGGCCGCCAGGATGACCTTGTCCAGGATCGCGCGGGCATCTGACGGGTTCCGGTCGAGCCAATCGGTGAATTCCACGCCCATGACCGTTTCCACCGCGCCGCGGGCCTCGGGATTGCCCAGCTTCGCCTTGGTCTGACCCTCGAACTGAAGCACCGAAGAAGCTATCTTCACCGATACGATGGCCACGAGGCCCTCGCGTACGTCGTCGCCGGTCAGGTTGTCATCCTTATCCTTCAGATAGCCGTTCTTGCGTGCATAGTCGTTCAGGATACGGGTCAGTGACGTCTTGAACCCGGTCATGTGCATCCCCCCTTCGGTCGTATAGATGTTGTTGGCGAAGCTGAATTCCTTGGGCGAGATGTCGTCGACATACTGCATCGCCACCTCGATGAAGATGTTCTCTTCCTGCTTCGCGACATAGAACGGATTCTTGTGGACCGGCTCGATGCCGTGCGTCAGGAATCCGATGTAGGACACGATGCCGCCCTCGAAGTGGAACGTGTACGTCGGGAACTGCGATTCCTTCGATGACGGCGGGCGGACACCCTCGCGCGCGTCGACGACCTGGATCGTGATGCCCTTGGTCAGGTACGCCTGCTGGCGAAGGTGTGCCAGGATGGTGTCGAGTTTGAAATCGCGTTCCTTGAATATCTCCGGGTCCGGCTGGAACGTCACGATGGTACCGTGATCATCCGCGGTGCCGATCTTCTTCACCGGCTTCCTCGGTTTGCCGCGCTCGTACTCCTGCATGTACGCGTTCCCATCGAGGTGCACTTCCACTTTGACGTACTTGGAGAGCGCGTTGACCACCGAGACGCCTACGCCGTGCAATCCCCCGGCGACCTTGTAGGCATCACCGCCGAACTTACCGCCTGCATGGAGCGTCGTCATGACCGTCTCCAGCGCAGAAACGCCGGTCTGCTTGTGGATCCCCACCGGAATACCGCGACCGTCATCGGTGACCTCCACCATGGCATCCGGCAGAAGTTTCACCACGATATGAGTGGCGTGGCCGGCCATCGCCTCGTCCAGCGAGTTGTCGAACACCTCCCATACGAGATGGTGCAGGCCGTCGATACCGGTGGAACCGATGTACATCCCCGGCCGCTTCCGGACCGGCTCAAGACCCTCCAACACATAGATGTCGGAGGCGGTATACGAACCCTTCGGTGCCGCTTTCTTAGGGACCATAATGCCTATCCATTGTACGCTTCGCCACCAAGAAATCAACACCCGAAATCCACACAAAAAGCGGCCTATGATGCCGCTTTTCGCCTCGTCGTCACTATCGGATTTGAGCGTCCAATTCTTCCTGCAGCGCGGTCTTGATGGCGGCTTCCGCGACATCCACTTCCTTGTCGGTCAATGTGCGGTCAGGCGCACGGAAGACGACATGGAACGCGACGCTCTTGCCGTACTCGGGCGTGTCTCCCTCGGCCTTGAGCTTCTCTTCCCCGGTGGGAAGGAAGATGTCGAACACATCCACGTCCGTGACGATGTCGCCGCCCGCATCTTCGGCGGTCTGGAGGATATCGTCTACCTTCACTCCCTGCTCGACGAGCACGGAAATGTCCCGGATGACGCTCGGGTATTTCGGCAGCGGCTCGAATTCGTTCTCCTGTTCCGCTTCTTCAATGACCGTCCTGAGGTCAAGCTCGGCGACCACCGCGGATCCCTTGAGCTTCATCGCTTCTGCGATGCGGCCCGATACCGCGCCGATGAATCCGAGGATCGTCTGTTCGCCTTCGATGCGGACGACCGCGCGTCTGCCCGTCGCGGTCGCATTGACCGCACCCGCATCCCACGGGAACGGTTCGGCATCATCGTAGTAGACGTCATCGATGCCTAGGCGCTGGAGCAGAAGATCGACCGCTCCCTTGAGTTCGTAAAACGCGTCCGTATCGCCGCTCCGCTTCGCGAGCGCAAGGCCCAGGCGCAGAGGTTCCTTGCCCTCACCGATGCGGCCGAACGTGTGGCCGGATTCGAAGATGCGAACCTCATCGGCGAACCGTAGGTTATCCCGGAGGTTCACCACGAGACGCGGCACCAGCGAACGCCGGAGCCAGCGGTATTCGGCGGACTGCGGCTCGGCGAGTTCGTCCAGGCCCTTCGGATCCAGAAGTCCATGGAGCTCGTCCGACAAGAACGAATAGTTGAAGACTTCGGAGTAACCTGCTCCGACCAGGAGGTTCGCAATCGCATTGCGTTCGCGGATGACATCGTACTCATCCCATGCCCGGTCGGTCTCGCCGTGGACCCATGCCTTCGGATCGTAGACGGGTAGTACCGGCACCGCCGACGGTATCCGATCGTAGCCGTGGATGCGACCGATCTCTTCGATGAGATCTTCGGGAGTACGAGCGTCGGAGCGGCGCGTGGGGACGGTCACGATGAGCTTGCCGCCGCGGTCTTCGGATTCGAATCCGAGCGACGTGAGTATACCCCGCATCTGTGGCGTGCCGATGTCGGCGCCGAGCAACCTGCGCGCATGCTCCGGATCCAGCGGAATCTGCCACGGCGCCAATGGTTTCGGGTAGACATCGATGATGTCGCCATCAGCCTGCCCTCCGGCCGACTTCGCCAGCAGTTCTCCCGCCCGGACCAATGACGGTGCCGTCAGATTAGGATCAACCCCGTACGAGAACCGCACCGAAGCATCCGTGCGCAGACCGAGTTTGCGACTCGCCGCACGGATGACGCCCGGATCCCAGTTCGCGGCCTCCAGAAGCACATCGGTCGTGTCGTCGGTGATGCCGGAATCAGCCCCGCCCTTGATGCCGGCGATGGACAACGCCCGGGATGCATCGGCGACGACCATGACCGACGGGTCCAGTTCGTATTCAGTGCGCGCCTCATCCAATGCACGGACTCGCTCGCCCTTCTTGGCGCGGCGGATGACGAGCTTCTCCACCTTCCGGAGGTCGAATGCGTGCATCGGCTGCCCGAGCTCGAGCATCACGTAGTTCGTCACGTCCACGATGTTGTTGATGCTGCGGAGACCGCATGTCTCAAGATGCGCGGTGAGCCATTTCGGCGACGGTCCGACCTTCACGCCGCGGACGATGAGCGCCGAGAACCGCGGGCATGCGTCGGCATCCTGTACCGTGACCGCGACTCCCGGGTGTGCAGCCGTTTCGTACTCATATGACGGTGCGGCGAACCGCATGTTCTCCAGCGCGCACAGTTCGCGTGCCACACCCAGGTGTGACAGGCAGTCCGGCCGATTGGGCAGAACATCGATATCCAGTACGTCATCCGATGCCACGGTCTCGAACGATTTCGCGCTCAGAAGTTCCGCCGCCTTCGTGGCATCGAGCGACGTTCCCGAAAGTTCACGCAGCCATTGCCAGGAGAATTTCATGTCAGAATTGCCCGATGAACCGCAGATCGCCGCCTTGGAAGAGCCGGATGTCGCTGATGCCGTATTTGAGCATCACGAGGCGCTCCAGCGCCGCGCCGAACGCGAAGCCTTGCATCTCCCCGCGCACGTAGCCAACGTTTTCGAACACGTTCTGGTGCACCATGCCGGCTCCCGCGACCTCAAGCCAGCGGCCGGCAAGTTTGCCCTTGGTGCCGCGGATATGGACTTCCACGCCCGGTTCGACGAACGGGAAGTATGACGCGGTGAACCTGACGTCAAGACTCGCGTCATCGAAGTAACGCCGGAAGAAATACTCGACGACACCCTTCAGGTTCGCGAGATTCGGTGCCTGCGGACTTTCGGCGCGATCCACCATCAGGCCTTCGATCTGGTGGAACTGGAACTCGTGGGTCATGTCGGTGGCCTCATTGCGGTACACGCGGCCCGGCACGATGATACGGAACGGCGGCTGGTGCGCCTGCATGAAGCGGATCTGCATGGGGCTGGTGTGCGCCCGCATCAGATACTTCATCCCCTGCAGCCAGAAGGTGTCCTGCATGTTGCGTGCAGGATGGTCGGGCGGCGTATTGAGCGCATCGAAGTTGTTGAACTCGGTCTCCACTTCGGGTCCATCCAGGATACGGAACCCCATGGACGCAAAAATGTCATCGATGTCCCCCTGTGCCCGGGTGAGCGGATGCAGATGGCCCCGACGGAGCCGCAGGCCGGGAGCGGTGACGTCCAGGCGGGCGGCAACACTCTCGGCGGCATCCGCCAGACGCCCACGAGCCTCGTCGTAGAGCCGCTCGAGCTCCGCGCGGGCATCGTTGGCCATTTGCCCGAGCTTCTTGCGGTCGTCCGCTGTCCGGTCCTTCAGACCGCGCAGGAATTTCGACAGTTCAGAACTCCTCCCGAGGCGTTGCGCACGTGCCAATTCGAGCGCGGCAACGTCCCGGATGTCCTCCAGGTCCTTCATGGCCTCGGCGCGGATTTTCTTCAGTTCATCCGGCATGACGTATACGCCGCCACACGAACAGCGATATGAGCAGTGTAGCCAAAATGACGCCCCCCAGCAATCTCGTATCGCGATGGCCCGACCGCCAGAGCACGAGACAACCCATGGTACCTGCCGCGGTCATCAGTCCTGTCCACGTCGCCGCGGCAACGTCCGAACCGACGGCCACCATGACCGTCGTGAAGACCCCCCACACCGCGAGGGACAGCGCCGCCCAGAAGAGCAAGCGGATCGAGGGCTCCGCCGTGACCGGGTCGTTCGCGGCGATGATAACCCCCAACGCCGCGGTCGCGGCGATGGTCATGGCACCGGTCAGGACCCATACCTTGATGCGCATCGGTATTCTATAGTATACTATGTCCCGTACCTGCGGGCGTAGCTCAGCTGGTTAGAGCACTTCCTTGTCAAGGAAGGGGTCACGGGTTCGAATCCCGTCGCCCGCGCAGATCAAGCAAGGGATGGATGCCACCAGATGCGGACCACGTTCCGGGTCCCGTCGTACGTCCAGTGATGTTCACGCGGAATGCCGGATGCGTTTGACGCGTTGCTGATTGCGCGTTCGTTGCCGATGTAGAAGCCGAGATGCCCGTGCGTACGGGTGTCAGAGTACGTGATGGGTTCCCACGAGAGCACCGCGCCTTCGCGCGGCTCATCGATGATGGACCACCCCGCCGCAGCGAGGGCTTTCTCCGTACCAGGAACGGTCGCGTGCGGCCGGTCGATGAGACCATTGAGCATCAGGATACCGGACACGAACGAGGCACAGGCCAGTTTTCCATCCTCCAGGATGTCGCGCTCGACACCGTCCACGGACGCGAACACGTTCCGGAACAGATGAGTCTCCCCTCGCACCGCGTTGCGGATCATCGCGAGGTATGACTTCTTCTTCAGTAGAATGACTTCCGGCATGGGCACTACGATAGCATGAAAAGAAACGGGCCGCGAGTTTTCCCTCGCGGCCCTGACTGCTACTGGGCGCAGACCAGATGCCATGTGGCACCCGCGCTGCTGCCCGCCACGGCGAACTCGTTTTCCGTGGTTCCCGACAGTACTGTGCCGGGTCGGCGGATGTACTGGAGCTTCATGACCAACTTCTCACGGTCCGTGAAGTCCAGGTACGAGTAGGCGGCGGCTGATGCGGACATGATGCCCTGCTCCCCACCGGGATCCAGGTGATTCAACCCGCTGGTGTGGCCCAACTCGTGCGTCGCGGCGTGCTGTAGGTTGTCCCAGGAGTAGAACGTGCCCAATCCGCTGGACCTGAACACGACCTTTGCCGCTTGGATGATGCCGTCGCCGGCGGCCTGCGTGTAGGTCAGAGCGGCAGCGTTCGGCATGGTCACGAACCCAGGGTCGTTCGCATCCACGTAGACACTCACCTGCACTTGTCCCTGAATGCCCACTTGGTAGTGGAGCGCTCCAGCAGCGGAGATGACCTCCGCGGCTGTGGCGAGTCGTTCGGCCGCAGGACCGTCCGTGAACCCGGCACCGGCGGTGATGCCGACGACAGAGACACCGGGTGCCATCCGATACAGAGTGCCGGGGTCCTTCTGTCCGTAGATGGCAGCCTTTGTGTAGGCCGCCGACAGGTACGCGTCGGCTGGCCACAGGATCACCTGCGGGGACGCGTGGGTCTTCAGGGTGAAGAACCCGAGCGCGGTGACCGTGATGTCACCGGACCCCGACACCGCGGCAGCCACCGGCTGACCGGTCTTGCCGTCCAGTACCGTCGGGGTGACCGACGGCACAGCGGATGCGCCACTGATACCGGTCCCCGCCTTGCTGCACCCGACCCCGATCACAACGAACAGCGCGACGGCAACGAGCTGTTTCATGACTACCTCCGGATTATACTATGGCACTTTCAGTGCCATAAGTCAACACTTACCGGGCGAGTGACTTGCCGATGATGCCCACGAGGTCGGATGCGGCGACGCGGTGCTGTTCCTTGGTGTCACGATCGCGGACCGTGACCGTATCGTCTTCTAGGGTCTGAAAGTCAACGGTGACGCACAGCGGGGTGCCGATCTCGTCCTGGCTGAAGTACCGTTTGCCGATGTTGCCGCGGTCATCCCAGGCGACGGGCGTGTGCCGGCGCAAGCCGTCGTAGATGCCCCGCGCTTTGGCCACCAGCTCGGGCTTGTTCTTCAACAGCGGGAACACCGCGGCCTTGTATGGCGCCAGCGCCGGCTTGAGATGTAGGACCACACGCTTCTCGTCGCCCTCTCCTTCTTCGCGATATGACTCCAGAAGCACCATGAGCAGGAGGCGGGTGAGACCGAACGTCGGCTCTACGACGTGCGGGATGAACTTCTCACCGGACTCCGGATCCGTGTACTGCAGATCCTGCCCGCTCTTCTCCATGTGATTCCGAAGGTCGTAATCGGTCCGGTATGCGAGACCGAACATCTCCTTCCAGCCGAACGGCGTCTGGTACTCGATGTCGGCGGTCCGCTTG
>DATJZE010000062.1:0-7996 GCA_035499235.1 Minisyncoccota bacterium
CAAAACCCCGGCGTGCGCCGGGGTTTTGCTGTCAGACAATCGTGATGAATCTCCCCTTCCCCACCTGTATCCTGTCTCCCTTCTTCACTTCATAGTCCCACCTCTTCTGCGTCTCGCCGTTCACGATGGTCGCTCCCTGAGAGATGAGGGTCTTCGCCTCCGTCATTGACTTCGCGAGTCCGGCTTCCTTGAGCACCTTGTCGAGCGGTCCGGTCGCCGTGATCTTGATGTCCTCGGTGGCTGCGGATACCGCAGCCTCTCCGTGATACATGCGGATGAGTTCTACGGCGAGCGCCTCTTTTGCCGCCCGCGGATCCGAAACGTCGATCCGGTCTTCGGGCACTTCCGTGCAAAGACGGAACATGGTCGCGATGATCGAATCGTCCTGAGCGAGGATCTTCCGACGGATCTCCTGGGGACTGTCGGTGAGCGCGATGAGTTCCCCTTCTGATTTGCTCATCTTGATCCCTGTCCGGGCATCCACGATAAGCGGGGTACCGAGCACGAGTTTGTCCTTGCCGAGCAGTTCCCTCTCGAATTCGCGGCCGACGAGCATGTTAAAGGTCTGCTCGACCCCGCCGATCTCGCCGTCGACGCGCAGAGCGACGGAATCATATCCTTGTGCGAGCGGATACAGGAATTCATTCAGGTAGATCGGGCGGGACTGCCTGATCCGGTCCTGGAACATATCGCGGGCAAGCATCTGCTGCACCGTGACCGACGACGACAACGCGATGACGTTCGCGAACGTCATCGCGTCGAGCCATTCGCTGTTGCGTTTGATGGTGTACGGCACGTCGCCGAACAATGCGGCGATCTGCCGGTCCCATGTCCTGGTATTCTCTTCGATCTCATCCTCGCCAAGCATGCGCCGGGCTGACTCCTTTCCGGTCGGGTCCCCGATGCGTGCAGTGAAGTCGCCGAACAAGACGATGACTTCATGTCCGAGGTCACGCGCCAACTCCTTCATAAGCAGAAGGCTGACCGAATGACCGATGTGGATGTGCGGACCGGTGGGGTCGTACCCCGCATAGAACACGAGTCTCCCGGTCTGCGCGATGCGCCGGATCGCCTCCTCGAGCGAGGGGTACACCGCTCCGGGCTCCGTACGCCGCTTCAGGATGCTCGCCGTCATCGCTTCACGACTGGATGGCATAGAACACCATCGTAACGCCCTGCCACAACGTTGTAAATGCTCGGGTTTTGTGGTAGAGTAAAGCAGTCGTGAAGTTTCCTCGAATCTCCCTGCGGAAACCAACCCTCCCCCGCCGCGGCCGAACGCCGTGGCGTACCTGGCTCCGCCAGGTGCTTACGTTGGCGGCGTGGTGCGCCACCCTCGGCATCATCGCGCTCTCCATATTCGTCATCCATGCGCGGGAGACCCTCCCTGACCCGGACTCCATCGCGACGCGCCAGGTGAAGGAGTCCACGAAGATCTACGACCGGACCGGAACGGTCGTCCTCTACGACATCTACAACGAGGAGAAGCGCACGGTCGTACCGTTCGATCAGATGAGCGACTCGATCAAGCAGGCGACGGTCGCCATCGAAGACAGCCGCTTCTATGAGCACCGCGGGTTCGATGTGCAGGGGTTCTTCCGTTCCCTCCTGCACGACATCCAGAGCGGCAGTGCATCAGAGGGGGGTTCGACCATCACGCAACAACTGGTAGGCAATGCCCTGGTCGGCCGCCAAAAGACCGTGGAGCGGAAGGTCCAGGAACTCATCCTCGCCATAGAAGTCGAGCAGCGCTTCACGAAGGACCAGATCCTCGGGATGTATCTGAACCAGATCCCCTACGGTTCGAACACGTACGGCATCGAGGCCGCGAGCGAGATGTACTTCGGGATCCACGCCGCGCAGTTGGATCTCGCGCAGGCGGCATTATTGGCATCGCTTCCCCAGCAACCGTCATACCTGTCACCCTACGGTTCGCATGTCACCGAGTTGCTGACACGGAAAGACTACGTGCTCCAGCGAATGAAAGAACTCGGATATATCACGGCCGACCAGATGGCGAGCGCACAGAAAGAGGATGTCATCTCGATGCTCAAGCCTCAGGGCTCCGCTGTCGCCGCACCGCACTTCGTGGAGATGGTAAAAGATTACCTCACACAGAAGTACGGCGAGGACATCCTGACTTCGGGAGGTCTGCGGATCGTCACGACGCTCGATGCCAACCTCCAACAACAGGCGAACGATCTGGTCGCGAAATACGGAGCCATCAACAAGACGAAATACAAAGCCAGCAACGCGGCTCTGGCGGCGATCGATCCGCGTGATGGCTCCGTGCTTGCGCTCGTCGGTTCGGTGAACTACTCCGATACCGCAAACCAGGGGAATTTCAACGTCATCACATCGCCCAATCGCCAGCCGGGTTCCGCGTTCAAGCCCTTCGCGTACGCGGTGGCATTCCAGAAAGGGTACCCCGACACGACCATCCTCTGGGACAAGAAGACCGAATTCAATCCGCTGTGTTCGCCGGACGGGCTCCAGAAAACGGATCCGAATGGTCAGGATTGCTACCACCCGCAAGATTACAGCGGAACGTTCAGCGGGCCGGTCACGATGCGCTCGGCGCTGGACGAGTCACTCAACGTCCCTGCGGTCCAGACGCTCTACCTCGCCGGCATCAATGACGTCATCAACCTTGCGACGAACATGGGGATCACAACGCTCGGCGATACGTCCCGGTGGGGCCTGTCATTGGTGCTCGGAGGTGCCGAAGTGAAACCGATCGATCTTGTGTCCGCGTACGGGGTGTTTGCAAACGACGGTATCCGCGTCCCATGGGGACTGGTGCAAGAAGTGGACGCGCCGGACGGTACCGTGCTCGAACAGCGGCAGATCCAACCGACCCGCGTGCTCGACACTCAGACCGCGCGACTCATGGATGACGTGCTGTCCGACAACAGCGCCCGCGCACCTGAGTTCGGCATCAATAATTCACTGACCATCCCGGGCCGACCCGTAGCAGCGAAGACCGGAACCACCCAGGATAACCGTGACGGGTGGGTGGTGGGTTTTACGCCTTCTCTGGCGACCGTCGTCTGGACGGGTAACAATGACAACTCGCCAATGACCGCCGCGGGCGCTGGCATCAGCGCCGCAGGACCATTGTGGAACGCGTTCATGTCCGCCGCACTTTCGGGGACACCGGTAGAATCATTCCCGCCACCGAACCCGGTCGTCACCGATAAGATCATGCTGAACGGATCGGTGACCTCGCCACAATACCCGGACGCACACTCGTTGTTGTTTTATGTGGATAAGAATGATCCGCTTGGTCCGATACCGACCGACCCGACACAGGATCCCCAGTTCGCGAACTGGGAATGGGCGGTGCAACACTGAACCCTACCCGCGGAGCGGCATCACCAGGTATACCACAGGGTCCTGGTTGTCGGGTTTCATCACAAAGGGACTCCCTTTTCCGGTGAACTCCAAAATCACCCGCTCCGTCAGGATGACCTTCAGTCCATCGCTCAGGTAGTGGTGATTCAGTGAGATGTCGAACGGATCCCCCTTGAGGTTCGCGGCAAGGGTCGCTTCGCCTTCCCCGCGACTGGCGTTCCGTGCCGAGATTTTCATAAGCGCCTCACCGCATTCGATTTTGACGTCCGCGACACTTGAACTGAACAACGCGGCTACTTTGATCGCATTCGCGATATCGTCCTTCCGCACGAGGACCTTACTGATGCACCGGTCCGGTATCACTTTTTGGTAGTCGGGGTACTTCCCGTCAACCAGTCGTGATACGAACTCGAACTCCTCGTGACTTACCGCGAGTTGATTGTTCACCGTCCGTAGGATGACCTCGCCAGACAAACCAGAAAGGATGCGTAATAACTCCCCAACCGCGACGCGGGGTATGATCATTGAGATGTTCTCGCCGCCCTGGTGCGGCTCTGTTTTTTCCGCGAGGCGGAAGCTGTCGGTCGCTGCAAGGGTGATGCTCGTGTCGCTCATCCGGAAAAACGCCCCCGCGAGTTCCGGTCGTGCATCTGACGTCGAAATAGCGTCAATGGCTGTGCTCAAGAGATTTTGCAGTGTTCCGATGGGGATATGGGTCGTGATCCCGCCCTCGAGTTTTGGAATGATCGGATACTCCGCCGCATCAAAACAAAGGATCGTTGTTTGGTAATCCCCCACCCGAACCGAGAGCGTGTTCTGATTTGTCGTCAAAGACACCACATCGGCGCGCGAGGCTCTGACGAGATCCGAAAGAATACGACCAGGGACCGCGATGCGGCCTTCATGCTGGACTTTTGCGCCGATGGACGCGGTCACCCCGACTTCGAGATTCGTCGCGGACAACAATAAGCGGCCTTCCTCGGCACGGAGGAGAATGTTCGAGAGTATCGGCAGTGCGGCGTTCTTGGCGGTGGTGCGCTCGACCATTGCGAGTGCTCGGTCGAGATTGTCGCGGTGTACGATGATATCCATGGCCGGATGATAATGATTGTATCTTACTGTAAACTACTTACTACCATTACTACTACTGTTGTTGATGTGTGGATTGCGGGAGCTATCCGTACGGCTCTTCATATAATACAAACGGTACAGTGCTCGCCCGGATATGCTCATAGGATGTGGATGGTGTGCGGAGTGTGTGTGGCGATGTGTGGGTAGGAATCTCTGTCACTCCAAACAATCCACACCATGCCCACACTCAATGCTCAAAAGAATCGTAGATACGTTGACGGATGAGCGTGAGCTCGTTCTTGAGCGGCTCATCGACCTGTTCCTCCCGTTTGATCTTGTCGCACGCATGGATCACGGTCGAATGGTCCCTTCCGCCGAGTTTGATGCCGATTTCAGGGAATGAAAGTTTGATTTCCTCACGAAGAAGATACATCGCGACCTGTCGTGGTTTGACCACCTCCTTCTTCCGGCTCCGCTTCGTGAGATCGAGCGGCGAGATGTTATAGAAATCAGCGACCGTCTTCAGGACCGCCTGTGGCGATGTTTTCCGATACGGAACCGAAAGGTATGCATTGAGGAGATTCTTCACCTCTTTGAGTTCGGGGGTCCGGTTGTAGATTTGCGCGAGCGCGACGATCCGGTTCAGCGCACCCTCCAATTCGCGGATGTTCTTCTGGATGTGTGTCGCGATGTACGCCAACACCTCATCGTCCAGCTCGGCTCCGCGTTCGGCGGCCTTCGTCTTCAGGATCGCGAGCCGGGTCTCGTAATCGGGCGCGCCGATATCGGCGATCATCCCACCCATCAAGCGTGACTGGAGCCGCTCCTCGATCGCAGGGATCGCCTTCGGCGGCCGATCGGAGGTGATGACGACCTGCTTGTTACGGTTATAGAGCTCGTTGAAGATGGTGAACACGATCTCTTGCGTCTTATCCTTTCCGGCGATGTATTGGATATCGTCGATGATCAGGAGATCCAACCGCGAATACAAGTTCTTCACCTCCTCGATGGTGCGGTTCCGGAGTGCCTCGACGATGGTTGCGGTAAGCTTTTCGCCGGTCGTATACAACACCTTCCGCTCGGGGTTCTGGGTGAGCACGGTATTGCCGACCGATTGGATGAGGTGCGTCTTACCGAGACCGACGCCGCCACAGATGAATAACGGGTTATGGAGACGCCCGAGATTCGATGCGACACCCTGCGCACACGCGAACGCGACCTCATTGGCGGAGCCGACCACGAACGATTCGAACGAGTACTTCTTGTTCAGGTAGGTGGTACGGTCGATTTCCTGGCTCTGGTCGCTCGTCGTCTGTTCCTGGAATTCACGCTCGACGATCGCTTTTGATATGGTCTCGTAGCGCAGCGGCTCGGGCTTCGGCTGACCGACGATGTATTTCACTTCGCGGACCTCATTGGAAAGTTTCCGTATGGAAACGAGTATCTGTTTACTGAACTTATTCTCCAGCCACTCCTTCACGAACCCGTTCGGAACGCTGACCGTGACAGAGTTCTGGTCGCGGGACACGATGGTCGTATTCTTGAACCACGTGGTGAAGTGGGCGCGCGAAAGTGACACTTCCATTTCGCCTAGCACGGCCTTCCAAAGTTCCTCGGGAGTTGCGGATGTCATGCGCGCCGGTAATTTCGTGTCGCTAGTATATCCTGCGCGTACAACCCCTCAAGTACATGCCGGAGCCGAATTCGTTGATACGGTGTGTATAACAGGTGGAGAACCGGCGTAAATATTGACCGCCCCGGAGAAACGTAGTAAATTGCACGTCATGAAGATCACCACGTACCGACCGAAGAAGACGAAACGGATGCGGAAGCACGGGTTCCTCTCTCGCATGCGCACGAAGTCAGGCAAGAACGTCTTGGCCCGACGCCGAAGAAAGGGACGCGGGCGACTGACGGTCTGAACGCGCCGTTCCCCTATGACGCTCCCGAAACGACGACGACTGTCGGCACGGGAACTTTCGCGTGTGCTGCGCGGGCGTCCGTCAGCGTCCGACGAACTTTTTTCCCTCAGAACAGGACCGGACCATGGCGATCGATTCCGCTGCGCGGTCGTGGTGCCATCGGCGGTCGCAAAGCTGCCGACCACCCGCAACCGCCTGCGGCGCCGCGTCGCCGACGCTATCCGGAGGATGATCGACGCGGACGCACCGCTTCCGCCGGCACAGTGCCTTCTGATGCTCCGTACCCGGACCCTCCCCTCACCCGAGGAGATCCGTCGTCACGTTTTGGTCCTTCTGAAGAAATCTGCTATCGTCTCTTCGTGATGCGGGACATACTCGTGAAATTCATCCGTTTCTACCAGCGCTTTTCGCACGCGGCGCAGATCCAGTCGTTCCCGCTCTTCGCCCACTCTGCGTGCCGCCAGTGGCCCACGTGCTCGGAGTATGCGATCGATGCGGTACGGCGGTACGGCCCCGCGCGGGGACTGCTGTTGGCGACACGCCGCGTAGCACGGTGTAACCCGTTCGCACGGGTGCATGCCTGATATGGTCAACCTTTTCGTCCAAATCATCGAGCGGCCCCTGTTGAACCTGATGGTGTTCCTGTACGGCACGATCGGATTCGCCGACCTGGGGATCTCGATCATCCTGATGACGATCGTCGTGCGGCTCGCGCTCATGCCGCTGTCGCTCCGCACGGCAAGAGCGCAGCGCGCCATGGCGAAGCTCGGACCCGAACTCGAGCGCATCAAGGAACGGCACAAGGGAGATACCGCCGCGCAATCCGAAGCGGTCATGCAGCTGTATAAACAGCACAACATCAACCCGCTCGCGGGGTGTCTGCCGTTGTTCATCCAGATCCCGCTGCTCCTCGGTCTCTATCGGGTGTTCATCCGCATCATCAGCCCGCAGGCCCTCGCGCTGCTCTACTCGTTCGTTCCGCATCCGGGGACCATCAACCATCTGATGCTCGGACTTCTGGACATCGCGATGCCGAGCCGCATCCTCGCGGTCATCGCCGGGCTCCTCCAGTTCATCCTAGGCCGCATCACGCTCGTCGCGACCCAGGGAGGTCCGGCCGCGGCGGCAGCCATGAACAAACAGATGATGTATCTCCTTCCCGCGATCATCATCGTGATCGGCTGGAGCTTGCCCGCCGGCCTCTCGCTCTACTGGGGAATCACGACGTTATTCTCCATCGGGGAGCAGTTGTATATTCGGCGGACATCGGGCATACTGCCCGCATGAGCACGAAAAACGACCAGGAACTGGCCGCTCTGATGAAGGAAATCCTGACACATCTGGACATCCAGGGCGACGTTCAGGTTCCCGACGCGGTCGAAGGTCTTCCGCAGACGGTTCAGGTCTCCTCCCCCGATGCGGGGCGGTACCTGATCGGGAAGAGCGGACAGACGCTGCACGCGCTGGAGCACGTGACCCGCCTGATGTGGTCGCGGAAGACCGGCGAACACGCGAACCTGATCGTCGACGTGAACGACTACCGCCGGGAACAGGCCGCGAAGCTTGCGCAGATCGCGCATGACGCGGCGACGCGGGTCCGCTCCAGCGGACGTTCGGAAGCGTTGGAACCGATGTCGTCCGCCGAACGG
>DATJZE010000063.1:0-5659 GCA_035499235.1 Minisyncoccota bacterium
TTCTTTCTTCACCTGGCGGGTCTGGAACAGGTTCTTGAGGTATTCGAACGTCGGATGGTCTTTGGCGACCAGCATGATGCCCGATGTCTCCTTGTCCAGGCGGTGCACGATGCCCGGCCGCAGGGGAAACTCGCCCACGCCGGCCAAGTACGGCCGACTTGCCACCAGGATATCGGCCAGCGTCTCCTGGGGGTCGGTCGGGCTGACCTTGTGGACGGCAAGTCCGGCCGGTTTGTTGATGGCCAGGATGTGCTCGTCCTCGTACACGACGGGAATCTCCATTGTGGGCGCTGAGGGGATCGAACCCCCGACCTACTCGGTGTAAACGAGTCGCTCTACCACTGAGCTAAGCGCCCATGTGTTCTATCGCTGCTAATGCCGAAGGCAATTCAGTGATACCGTCGCTGCCACTGAAATGCCCCTTATTGTGCTCGATGATGATTTCTGCGTCCAAATCCTTCTTGAATATTTCGGCATCGCTGAGCGGAACGAGCGGATCATTATCAGAGAAAATCGCGGCGACCCTTCTAACGTGTTTCCGCACTCCTTTCCAATCTATCGGTGTTTTAAGCCATGGCTCCGCAATTACAGCATCACCTTCGTCCTCATATGCCTTATCGGTCAGATGAACCCATCCCGCGAGCAATAGAATTCCACCGATTTGCTGGTCGTCCCTGAGGATTTCCAGGTATCGAAGAATTGTTTGTGCTCCGATGGAGTGACCGACCAAAAATGTGTTCTCATCCGGAGCACCGATTTGCTGAGCGAGGAATTGAACCCACGTATCTATTTTTGGATTCAGCGGTTCTGGCATCGCAGGAGCACGCACAGAGAATCCCTTCGCTTCCAAATTCTTTTTCAGCCATGGAAAACATCCCTCCCTGGGGTAGCCATCCCAGCCGTGGATAATGAATACGCGCTTGGTCATTGGGTGGGAGCGCTAGGATTCGAACCTAGAACCGGACGTGTATAAGACGTCTGCTCTACCGTTGAGCTACGCTCCCAGTTGTACGGGAACCGGCTGGCCTATCAGGGAGTAGAACTCCTCCTGCTCCAGAGTCTCTTTGCTCACCAGGACCGCGGCGACCTGTTTGAGGGTCGCCATCTTTTCGGTGAGGACGCGCGTGGCGGTGGCCACGGCGGTTTCGATGAGGGCGCGGACTTCTTTATCGATGTCCTGCGCGACCGCTTCGGAATAGTTGCGCTCGTGGATCATCTCGCGGCCCAGGAATACCGCTTCCTGCACGTCGCCGTACGAAAGCGGGCCGAGCTTCTCGGACATCCCGAACTGCGTGACCATGCGCCGTGCGATTTCGGACGCGTTCTTCAGGTCGTTTGACGCGCCGGTCGTGAGTTCGTGGAACACGAGCTGTTCGGCGGCGTATCCGCTCAACAGCACCGCGAGCTCTGCTTCGAACTCCGCCTTGGTCTTCAAGTATTTGTCCTGGCTCGGCAATTTGAGCGTGTAACCGCCCGCGCGTCCGCGCGAGATGATGCTGACCTTGTGGACCGGGTCGGAGTGGGGCAGCGTCGCCGCGACGATGGCATGGCCCGCCTCGTGGTAGGCAGTGACTTCTTTTTCGCGCTTCGACAGCACATGGCTGCGCCGTTCGGGCCCGAGCATGACCTTCTCGATGGATTCTAGGAGGTTGTCCTGGCTCACCTCGGTCTGCTCTTTGCGCGCCGCCAGAATCGCGGCTTCATTGACGAGGTTCGCCAGGTCCGCGCCCGAGAACCCGGGCGTGCGCTCGGCGACGACCTGCCAGTTCACGTTCGCGGCGATGGGTTTGCCCTCGGCGTGGATCTTCAACACCTGGATGCGGTCTTTAAGCGACGGCTCATCCAGAATGACGCGCCGGTCGAACCGGCCGGGCCGCAACAGTGCCGGGTCCAGGATGTCGGGCCGGTTGGTCGCGGCCATCACGATGACGGCGTCCTCGGTGTCGAAGCCGTCCATCTCCACCAGGATCTGGTTGAGCGTCTGCTCGCGCTCGTCGTGGCCGCCGCCGATGCCGGCGCCGCGCTGTCGGCCGACCGCGTCGATCTCATCCACGAACACGATAGCCGGCGCCGCGCGCTTGGCGGTCTCGAAGGTGTCACGCACCCGGTTGGCGCCGACGCCGACGAACATCTCCACGAATTCGGAACCGGAGACGTAGAAGAACGGCACGCGGGCTTCATTCGCGACGGCTTTTGCCAACAGCGTCTTGCCCGTGCCGGGCGCACCCACCAGCAGGATGCCGCGCGGAATGCGCGCGCCGAGCTTCTGGAACTTCTTGGGGTCGCGTAGGAACTCCACGACTTCGCGCACCTCTTCCTTGGCTTCTTCCAGTCCGGCGACGTCGCGGAACGTGATGTCCTTGTCGCTGGGCGCCATGCCTGCCAGGCGGGCGCGCGTCTTGCCGAAGCTGAACGCCTGCATGGAGCCCTGCTGTGCGCGACGCATCATATACCAGAACAGCCCGACGATGAGCAGGAGCGGCAACAGCGTCGGCAGGACGTCGGAAAGGAACACCGACGCACCCGAGGCCTCAGTGACCTGGACCTCAACCGCGGCGAGCTTGGTCTTGTCGGCACCCGCGGCCGCGAGCGTCTCGTACACTCCCGCGGACGATTCTTTCTTGGACGTGTACAGCGTGCCGTCGGTCGCGGTGATGTTCAGGGTGTCGTCCTGGACCGAGATGGACTTGATGCTGCCGGCATTGACTTTCGCCACCACGTCGCTCAAAGGGATGGACTGCGGACTCTTCGTATCCGACGCAAGGTACCCGACGACGAGGACGAGCGTCAGAAACAGCGCCGAGACGATGATGATGGAGCGGGCGAGCGGTTTCATTGCTCGAGGGTCAGGATGAGTTTGTGGTCGGCGGGGTCTATCGAGACGATGGAACAGGAGATCTCCTGCCCGGTCGTGACGACGTCCGCAGCCGGCTTGCCGCCGAACTCCGCGGTCGGGATGATGCCCACGATATCGGTATTGAGCTCTACGAAGGCTCCGTTGGAACGGATCTTCAGGACTTTGCCGGTGACCTTCTGCCCGACGGAGAAGACTTCCTGCACGGTCAGCCACGGGTCAGGGCGCAATGCCTTGAGCGAGAGCGCCACGCGGCCTCCTTCCAACGAGATGATCTTCGCGGTGACATGGTCGCCGGTGTGCAGCACCGCGCGCGGGTCTTCGATGAACTTCCAGTCGATTTCAGATGAGTGGATGAGACCGTCGAGATTGTCGGAGAGTTTGACGAACGCCCCGAAGTCGGTGACTTCCGTGACGGTTCCTTCCACGGTAGCGCCCACCGCGAGCTTCGCGATCTCGCCCTTGGCGACCTCCTCCTGGATGGCGCGCTCGGAGACGATGAGCTTGTTCTCGGCCTCGCTGTAGTCCAGGATCTTGACCCGGAACTCGGTGCCTTTGAACTTCTGCAGCGCCTGCACGATCTTGGTGCTGTCGCCGCCTTCCACCTTCGGGTAGTGCTCGCTGGCCAGCTGGGAGAGCGGCAGGAATCCCTGCACGCCTTCCACCTGCACGATGAGCCCGCCCTTGTTGATGTTCAGGATGGGCGTCGTGATGACCGTACCGGTGTCACGCAGCTCTTTGATGCGCTGCCATGCCGTGGTCAGTTGTGCGGCCTTGAGCGAAAGCTCGCGGTAGCCCTCGTCGTTCTCCAGCTCCGTGAGGATCGCGGTGACCTCCTCGCCCGGCTTCAGGGCGCGTACGCGGTCCGGGTTGTCATAGAACTGCCCGGGGTACACGATGCCGATACCTGCCGAGCCCAGGTCCAACAGGACCGCGGACTTCGTCACCGAAATGATTGTTCCGGTCAGGATGGTCCCGACCTTCGGAAGCTGGAACTCCTCCTTCGCCAGGAGGTCCTTCATGCTCTTCACGGTAGTTGCTTGTGCCATAACGATGAAAAAACGTCTCTCCGTCGCACTTTGGCGACCCTTGAGACGGCAGTAATATACCCGAAGAGACGGCAAAAAGCAAGTTGAACGCGGCCTGATTTTTTGCTACAATTTCAGGGATGAACATCAGCTGGTACGGCCAACGGTGCGTGCGGATCGAGTCCCGGGAAGGGAGCGTCCTCGTCGACCCGTTCGACCCTGCGGGTACGGGCATACGGGGGCCGGTCATCAACGATGACCTGGTGCTCCTGAGCGCGTACGACCAGCCCCGGACGGTGCTGGAGCGTATCAACGAGGGTTCGTTCCTCGTGCGCGGACCGGGCGAATACGAACGAAAAGGCATCGCCATCCGCGGCATCCCGGCGTTCCAGGATTCGCAGAACGGCCGTGAGCTGGGATTGTGTACGATCTATCGTGTCGTCGCCGACGACATGACGGTCTGCCATCTGGGTGCGCTCGGCCAGGAGAAACTGACGGACCAGCAACTGGAAGACATCGGGGATCCGGACATCCTGATCGTGCCGCCGGGTGCGCAGAGCGCGCTCGATGCCAAGGCGCTGGGCGCCATGGTGACCGCCATCGAACCCAAGGTCATCGTATCGCTGGACAAGTTCGATGCGTTCATCAAGCAGCTCGGCCTCGCGCCGCAGAAGATGGATTCCTACCGCATCCAGAAGAAACAGCTCCCCGCCGACCAGACGATCCTGATCGTGCTCACGTCCTGACCATGACGCTGCTCCATGAGATCCACAGCCAACCCCGGCACGTCCGAACCGCGCTGTGGCTGCTGTCGTCCTTTTTGGTGCTGGGAGTCATCGGGTACTTCTGGTTGTCGGGTCTGGAGCGCGAACTGTTCTTCGCACTGCACGACAACTCCGCGGAGCGCGCACAGTTCGTCGCCTCACAGGATGCGCGCGTCCCGCATCCGCTCGCGGCCATCGGAAGCGCGTTCGGCAGTCTGGGCGCGAGCATCGGTTCTCTGTTCGGGATAGACTCCACGAAGGGATTTGATTCCCGTCCGCAGAGCGATACCATCTACCCGCTGCCGCTCTCACGCTAGGTCCTTTTTTGTTGTATGCCGCCCGACACCGAACCACAACCGCGGGAAATCACCACCGAAATCCAGAAATCCTATCTGGATTATGCGATGTCGGTCATCACGGCTCGCGCGCTGCCGGACGTCCGTGACGGCCTGAAGCCGGTCAACCGCCGCATCCTGTATGTCATGCATAAACTGGGGCTGACCCACGGAGCGAAGTTCCGCAAGTCAGCCGCCGTCGTCGGTGAGGTGCTGGGCAACTACCACCCGCACGGCGACTCCGCCGTCTACGAGGCGATGGTGCGCATGGCACAGGAATTCTCGTTGCGCTATCCGCTCGTGCACGGGCAGGGGAACTTCGGCTCCATCGACGGCGACTCGGCCGCCGCGATGCGCTATACCGAGGCCAAGCTGGCGCGCATTGCCGACGAAGTCCTCGCCGATCTGGAGAAGGATACGGTGGAGTTCCGTCCCAACTACGACGGCACCAAACAGGAGCCGACGGTCCTGCCGACGAAGATCCCGAACCTCCTGATCAACGGTACGGTCGGCATCGCCGTCGGCATGGCCACCTACATCCCGCCGCACAACCTCGGTGAAGTGCTGGACGGGCTCATCCATCTCATCGAGAACCCGGACGCCGACATCGCGGACCTGATGCAGTTCATCAAGGGACCGGATTTCCCGACCGGCGGCTCGGTCTACAACGAGCGGGAC
>DATJZE010000064.1:0-8825 GCA_035499235.1 Minisyncoccota bacterium
GGTGCCACTTCCTGCCGCACTTCTCACAGCCCTGCACCGGCATTGTCGATGGTTCGTTTTCCATGGACTTATTATACCACATCATCGGTGCACCAAGACGGCGCGCGTGACCGTAGTACATGATGTAGGGCGGTGTAATACACAACATCCATGCAGAAAAGGCATCTCGGTCTGTCGGTGCTGGTGGGTTTGGCGGTGAGTCTGGCGTTCGCGGCGCCTGCGTTGGCCCAGACGAACGCCGGTTGGCAAGGCCGCATGGGCGGTCGGATGATGATACGGCCGGGCGTCTTCGGGACGGTATCAGCGGTCAATGGCACGACCCTGACCGTCACCAGCACGTTCGGTCGTAACGGCGGTACGGTGACGACCTACACGGTCGACGCGAGCAGTGCCACGGTCACCAAGAACGGAGCCAGCTCCACCGTTTCCGCCATCGCCGTCGGTGACACCGTGATGGTCCAGGGGACGGTGAACGGCACATCCGTGACCGCCACCACGATCCGCGACGGCGTCATGATGGGCCGCGGTCCCGGACAGAACCGGGGCGTCGTGGGCACCGTCGCTTCGGTGAACGGCACCACGCTGACGGTAACCGGCCGTGCGCCGAAGAACGGCACCGCCACGACGTATACGGTCGATGCCTCCGGCGCGACCGTGACCAAGAACGGAGCCAGCTCCACCGTTTCCGCCATCGCCGTCGGTGACACCGTGATGGTCCAGGGGACGGTGAACGGCACATCCGTGACCGCCACCACGATCCGCGACGGGATGCCTGCAAAAAAGCCGCAGGGTACGCCCAATCCGGTCATCCAGGGCAACGGTGAGCCGGTCGTCGCCGGAAGCGTGACCGCAATCAGCGGTTCGACGCTGACCATCGCCAACAAGAGCAACATCACGTACACGATCGATGCATCCGGTGCGACGGTCGTCGTGAAGGGCGCCAGCTCCTCGGTCAGCAATGTGGCGGTGGGCGACGATGTCATCGTCCAGGGCACAGTCAACGGCACGTCCGTTGTCGCCTCGTCCGTCATCGATCAGGGCGGTGCGGCGCCCACGGCGACCACCCCATGGAACCATGGCGGCGCGCCGGGACTGCACTTCGGATTCTTCCAGGGCATCGGCAGCTTCTTCAAGCATCTCTTCGGGTTCTAGAACCGAAAGCATCAACAACACCCGCTCCCGCGGGTGTTGTTGATGGAATGCTACGAAATCGCTATTCGACGACGACCGCGGTGCCGTAGCACAGGACTTCGGTGACACCGCTCATGACTTCGGTGGCGTCGTATCGCATGGAGATGATCGCGTTGGCGCCCACGGAGTCCGCCTGTTTCACCATGAGGTCGTACGCTTCTTTGCGTGTCTTTTCGCACAGCTGGGTGAACAGGATGATGTTCCCGCCGACGATGGTGTGCAGCATGCCGCCAATGGTACCGACGATGGAGCGTGACCGCACCGTGATGCCTTTCACCAACCCGAGATTCCTGACGATGCGCTTGCCAGGCAATTCCAACGCGGTCGTGACGTGTGTGGCGTCCATAGAGAGTAGTGAATGAATACGTGCGGGGGATGTAGGAATCGAACCCACGTTAGCGGTTTTGGAGACCGCTGTCCTGCCATTGAACGAATCCCCCGAAAACGACGCATTCTACCACAGAAACGGCGCCCTTGCCAGCGGAGAAGCGTCTGGTACCATGCGGGCGTTCTTTGGAGGAAGCCATGCGCTGGTTGCATGTCGGCAAGACGATCGTGTCACACCCGGAGAAGTCGGACTACGTGCTCATCGACGAACGCTCGGGCGAGCCGTTGCGACTGCTGGCGACCCTGGAAGAGGTTGCTCGCCTCATCCGAACGATGCGTATCGCCACGAACGACTTCGAGCCTCGGTTCATCAAGAACGATATTCCAGCCATCATCTGGCTCCCGGACGGGTGCAAGGTGACGCCAGACACCGTGCTCGAGTGCATGCGGCTGGACCCGAAGACCGAGCTACGCGAGCTGGCCCGCCTGCTGCGTCAGTGAACGCCGGCCGCCCACATGATGGGCGGCCTTTCCTTTCGCCCGCGCTCTGCTAGGGTGGGGCATCTTTGACAATAGGAGGTCGTATGAGCCTGCCGCTTCCGTTCCTGTTCCTGGACCTGGAGACGACCGGACATGAGCCGATACAGCGTCAGGATGAGGTCTTCGTTCCGTGGCACGAGATCATCGAGCTGGCGGCCGTGATGGTGGACCAGCAGTCGTTGGCGGTCCGCGGCGAATTCTCACGGAAGGTGCAGCCGCTGCACCCGGAGCGGTGCATCCCGAACATCGTGAACGACTACCCGGCGCGCGCGGCCCGCGGCGAGTGGGCCGAGGCGTCGCCGCTCGCGGACGTCGTCCGGTGGTTTTTGTGCTGGATCGCCGACCACGCGCCGGAGGGCACGACCGTACCGTGCGGGCAGAACCCCGGCTTCGACTGGTCGTTTTTGTCCGTGGCATTCGCGCTCAGCGGCATCACCGAAGGCACGCGGACGCGCATGTTCCACTATGCGAAGCTGGACACCCGTTCCATGGCCGTTCAGGCATTGTGGCAGCCTGGCTCGCCGTACGACCCCGACGCCTACAGCCTGCGCAACGAGAAACTCGCCCAGACGCTCGGCATCGCGATGGAGCCGTATCCGCATGAGGCGCTCAACGGCGCCCGGCAGGCGCTCGCGGTGTTCCGCGCCCTCCGGCAGCGCAAGGACTGACTCCCGGCCGTCCGCATCCGCGGGCGGCCTTTTCTTTTTCATACGCTTTGCTAGGGTAGCGGCGTCTTTGACAACGAAAGAGGTGTCGGATGTCCGAGCGATTGTACTTCGCACACGCCGTGAACTGCTACGACACGCCGTACGAGACGGCGGCCCTGGCGCTCATCGCGCACGCATTCCCGGGGGTCGAGATCGTGAACCCGAACCGTCCCGAGCACCAGGCCGGCTACAACGCCTGGCGCGACCGGACGGCCACGAGCCGCGACGAGCACAAGGGGATGGACTACTTCTACGACGTCGTGCTCCCCGAATGCACCGGTTCCATCGGGATGCCGTTCCTGGACGGGCGATTCGGCCTCGGTGTCGCCGGCGAGCTCGCCAAGACGGCGAAGACGGGGAAGCCCGTGTACTGGATGATCCCGACGGCCGTCACGACGGAGCGACTGGCCCGTTGGGTGAAGGACCCGCACAACGGCCCGTTCGTCATCCGGCTGCTCCGGAAGCACGAGGTGTACGAGCTCCTGTCCTCCGGCAAGGACGGGTCGCCGCTGGTGGTCGGCCACCAGGAGACGCGTCTGCGGACGTGGACCATCTACAACGTCACGAAGCGGCCGTACGAGGCCGCGCACCTGGTCTCGATGCCCATCCCGCCGGGCTTCTACCCCGACGAGAAGAAGTAGACCCACGGGGGCGGCACGAGCCGCCCCCATTTCCTTTTCCGGAAGGAGCGAGGTGTGAAACTGTTGACCCGTCTGTGGAACACGAATCCGCTCTCCGTCATCGGAGCAGCGGTGGCCGTACAGGTCATCGCCGTCCAGGCCGGGTACTGGCCGGTATCCCTGCTGCTCACGATGATCCTCGTGATGGAGCTCGGGTACCTCCAGAACACGGCCTACGGGCTGCAGTCACGATCGGCGAACCGCAACAGCAACGCATACCATCTCATTGCGGCGGTCGCCTCGAATTTCACGTTCTTCTGGTCGCTGCGCCTCTTGAAGCATAACGACATCACGCTCGTGCTTCTGGCGCCGTACATGTTCGCGACCATTCTGGGGACGCTGCACGGGAACTCAACATCCATTCGCATCGAGAAGGCGTTGCACATCTCGATGGGCGATCCCAAGGGCCAGCCGCAGTTGATGAGACTGTGGCCGACCATCCTAGCGCTGTTCATCGTGGTGTCGGTGCAGGTGTGGCGATTCCCGTCGGATGCCCTCCGGTGGCACCTCCCGTTCGTCGGCGCGGTGGCGAATCCGCTCCTGAAGTCGTGGCTCGGACAGACGGGCACCATCGTTTCCTTCATCGTCGCCATCTCGCTCCTGGATTCGTTCACACAGTCGTTCTTACGGCTCGCACGAAGCACGGACAGCTACGCGTTCCATGCGTTCGCGGTCGTCGTCCAACTGACGGCGAGCTTGGCGAAGATGGCCATCCTGCTGAACCTGAATGTCGACTGGTCGTTGTTCTTCCCGACCACGACCGGCAGCGTGATGGGCTCCATCCTCGGTGCGAACTTCGGACGCCGGGTTGCGACCCATATCGGTGCCATGTTCGATGCGCACGTCTGCGCCACCAAGGACGAAGAGAAGGCGTGGCAGGCGAGTCAACGTGCCAAGGAAGCCGCGAACCTCATCCCGTGGCCCACGCAGCAGATCGCCATCCTGAGCGGAGGGCTCATCATCCAACTGGCTCTTGTCGTGTGGGGACTCGCGGGCCTGACTTCGTCGCTGGCCCTCGTGTTCTTCTCCGCGTGGCAATCGCTGAGCTTCACGATGAAGAGCCGTGCGGGCCAGCGGGACCACCAACAGTACCTCGCGTGGACGTCGGTCTTCTCGAACGGGGTCTGGTACCTGACGCTGAACCAGCTCGCACGGGGGAGCGTCCGGTGGGAGAAGGCCATGCCGTTCATCGTCGGCGGCGCGATCGGGTCGCTGGTGGGTCAGCTCCTGTCCATGCGCGCCGAGCGGATGCTTGGCGCCGTGATGGACGAGAAACCCGGGCTTGCCGCGAAGGTCTAGAAATTCCCGAGGGTGGCGTTCGCCACCCTCTTCCTTTTGCATTCCTATCTGGTACAGTGCCCGTGAGTTCGCTAACAACTCATGTGTTAGCCAAGGAGGTTCTATGACCAAGTCGAACGGCTCCGGCCACAAGCGCGGCCGGAAGCGGAAGAACGTCTGGAGCATCTCCGGCCTGAAGGAGCGCGTCACCGCGCTCATCCACGACGGCCTGCTCACCAAGAAGCAAGGCGAGGACGAGATCCTCAAGACCATCATCGCCGAGTTCGGCGAGCAGATGGCTGCCGACGGCCTGAAGCTCTCCAAGTTCGCGCTCAAGACGCGGGTCGGCCAGCTCGTCTGGACCCGGCGGCTGAAGGACGAGCTGTGGAACGCGCACCGCGACAACCTCGTGGACACGTTCCGCACCGTCCACGCCTGGATCCCCGCGCGCATGATCGACAGCGAGCTGCGCGTGCTCAAGGGGGTCACCCACACCAAGAGCATGGCCGAGTTCAAGGCCGGCATGGGCGTGCTCAACGACGACGAGATGCCGCCGGACGCGGGCAAGTACGAGTTCCCCGACAACAGCTACCGGAAGCCGTGGGTCGTCTCCGACAAGCCGGAGGGGCTGCTCTACATCATCAACAGCCCGTTGGTCGGCATCACGTACCCGGACATCAAGCGCAACACGCTCCGGCGCGCGCTGGCGGACGCCCGCAAGTCGGATGCCGACGCGGTAGTCCTGACCAACCTGATCGACCTGTGGACCAAGAAGACGGCCGGATTCCTCGCCGTCTACCGGGCGATGGTGTCCGGCATCCAGATCAACCCCAAGCGGTTCCCCGCCGACTACCGGAAGGAAGTCCGGGGCATCCTGTCGGGCAAGATCACCGACAAGACCATCTACCAGACGCTCAACGAACGGTTCCTCGAGATCCTGGACGGTCTGCACAAGATCTTCCACCGCAAGGACGAGCAGGGAGCCGAGTTCCCCGGGCCGGTGTTCATCCAGCTGTGCCTCAAGGAAGAGGAGCTCATCCACGCGGGTGCGTACTACCGCCTGCGATACATGAGCATCGTGGAGCAGAACCGCATCGAGGGCGAGCTCAACATCGCGAGCAACCAGCTGGCGGAAGCCCGCAAGGACCGCAACAACGCGGCCATCAAGCACTGGAGCAAGGAAGTCGCGCGGCTGGGCGCCCGCAAGGCCCGTGCCATCTTCACGAACCACGCCGGTCCCGAGTACCGCCGCTACGCGCGGCGCATCCGGGCCTGGGTGGTCAAGAAGCTGCAGGACGTCATCCCGAACGGCACGGTCATCAGCCTCGGCAGCGCGTACTACAAGGCGAGCCGGTTCATCGTGAAGACGCACGTGCCGCGGCACGACAAGGTCACGGACCAGCACCTGACGAACGCCGGCAACAACTACGGCGCCGACGTCAAGCGGGACACGCTGGCGGACCTCACCGTGGAGTGCGCCCCCTGCGCCATTAACTTCCGCGACGTCGGTCGCGAGGATTCCCGGCGCGACGCGGACGGCACCCACGTGCCGGTCACCAAGTACCTCTGCGTCGCCCCGAGCTGCCTGGAACCCGAGTTCCTCCGCGACGAGCTCAAGGACACCCTGAAGGAAGCGCACCCCGTGCAGGAGCTCATCAACGATTCAACGTTCCAGCCCGGCGTGCTGGTGGTCCGGTGGGACAACAACATCCTGAGCTACTACCGGATGCCCATCCAGAAGCTCGACGACTGGGATCCCGTGCGCAACAGCGCGCACCCGGGCCCGGACGGCCGGTACATCATCTGGCTCCGCGACACGGACAACCACTTCGGCGCGCCGGACAAGCGGCACATCTGGGACCCGCAGCAGCGACTGCACCACGGAGTCACCGAAGCGTTCTTCGAGTTCCTGCGCCGACTGGGCGTCGTGAACCCCAAGGACATCGGCATCCACTGCACGGCCGAGATGGACGACGCGACCCAGGGCGACCTGTGGTTCAAGCAGCGGTACCGTCCCGACCCGAACCTCATCTCCCTGCTGCACTTCACGCGGTGGCACAACCAGATGACGCGTGACATCCAGCGCGCCGCCGAGAAGGGGAACACCAAGGACGTCGCCCAGCTCACCGAGGAGCTCACCAAGATCAGCATCGGCCAGCTCCTCCTGAAGGGCGAGGACTTCCCGTTCCACCAGATGATGCAGGTCTTCGACCGGCACATCGATCCCCAGGCGGACGTCTACAGCGCCATCCTGGGCAACTTCGTCCGGTCCCGCCTCGTCATCCGCGGCATCAGCAAGCTGCAGGGCGAGCTCGGAGACACCCGCGACCTGGCGGCCATCAACTTCCCGGAAGGCAACCACCGCATCGTCACCCTGGAGGGGGCCGACCTGGAGGGGGACTACATGGCGCTTCGCCTGCAGGACCGGATCGCACTGCGGCCCGAATGGCAGAAGTTCTTCAAGGACAACCCCGACAAGGCCGACTTCCTGAAGGAGATGATCCGGGCCCCGCGGTTCGGCAACGCGACCTTCGGCTGGGGCACCATCGGGCTCCCGGGTTCGTTCACCTACGGCGTGCGTATCCACGGCTCGCCGGCCCGGCAGAACAGCTGGTCCGACATCGTCGATGCGTCCATCAAGAGCGACCTGGCGCGCGGGGACGACTCCTACGCGCTGATGAAGTACTTCACCGTGACGTTCTACGGTGACAAGCACTTCTACGCCAACGCGGAAGTCGAGACGGACTGCTACTCGATGTGCGCGGCCGGCGTCCACACCAGCTCGTACGGTTCGACGGGCGGGTTCCCGGCCAACAACACGGGCGTCGACCTCTTCTGCATGCCCGAGGGCGGCCCCAAGGACGGTCCCTTCAAGGTGCTGCGGTTCTCCCACGACATGCTGCGCGACTGGTTCCGCAAGCCCTGGGACTTCGACTGGAAGAAGCACATCCCGAAGCCCGTCTAGCAATGACAGTTCGCAAAGCCCCTGGCGCAAGCCAGGGGCCGTTTCTTTACCCGGAGATGTCTATCTTGCGTGCTTTGGGACGCTCACGCGACGTCTCGATGCGGCGGATGAGGGCCTCGACGTCTTCCACCTTGTACATGCGGTAATTGTTTAGGGGGTTTCGGTACGCGACAAGCTTTCCCTTCGCATCCCAATTACGGATGGTCAGCGGAGTGACACCCAATACCCGCGCGACCTCCTGCACCATCAGGTACTTTTTTGGCATAACGAGGTTTATGAATGCTGGCTCCAGCGTAACGCAGGCGTATCACGCGGTCAATACGGAATAGGAGGAGAAGTTATCAACAAGTCCGGGAGGACGAAATGGTAGTATGTTTTTGTAACTACTATTTTCATCATGAAAGTAACTCTGGAGCAGTGGGGGATCGAGGGAACGGTGTATGAGCGCATCGTGCAGGTACTGTTGTACGTCACGGTGTTCCTGGTCCCGATATTCTATCTCCCGTGGACATCGTCGGTTCTCGAATACAACAAGCAGATATTGCTCGTGGCCGCGGCTTCGGTCGGGCTCATCGTCTGGCTCCTCGGCGTCGTGGTGACGGGGAAGCTTACGATGCGCCGGACGCCCGTGGATAAGGGCATCCTGGCGGTGCTGGTCGCGACCGTCATCGCGACGGGGTTCTCCATGGTGCACGCGAAGAGCATCTTCGGCCTGAGCGTCTCGCTTTCCTCGTCATTGGTGTCGGTCCTCTCGCTCTCCGTCCTCTATTTCCTCATCGTCAACACCCTGCATGACCGCGGACGCATGCTCCGGCGCATCCTCATGGTGTCGCTCGGGCTGGGACTGCTCACGGGCATCGCGCAGCTGTTCGGACGATACGTGCTTCCCGGCGCGTTCACGCACAGCCAATCATTCTCGACGTTCGGCACGGTGAATTCGCTGGGCATCATCGCCGCGTTGGCATTGCCGCTCTTCGCGAAGCTCGGCAAACCGGGGCGCGCATGGTCGGTCATCACCGTCCTGGGCGTCGTCGCGTCCGTGCTGACCGTCGCGGTCCTGAACTGGTGGGTGCTCTGGACGGTCGCGCTCGCCGGCATGCTCGCCATGATCGCTTTCGACGCGATCAATGCGTCGCA
>DATJZE010000065.1:0-11240 GCA_035499235.1 Minisyncoccota bacterium
CGTCCGACCGTGCATGATGAGCACGTCCGGCTTGGCATCCAGCAGGGCCGGGATCCACGTGTCCATTTCATCGGTCTTCAACAGACCGAGGCGTGTCTTCACCGCAACGGGACGTCCGCCGGCGCCGTCGCGCAGAGCCGCGATGAGTTCGCGTGCGCGTCCCGGGTCCCTGGCCAACGCGATGCCGGCGCCCTGTTTCATGATTGCGCGGTCGGGACACCCCATATTGATGTCGACGCCGTCGAACCCGAGCTCGCGCGCCGTCATCGCCGCGCTCCGCATGTGCTCGGGTTCCGTGCCGAAGAACTGCGCGACGATGGGATGATCGTCCGCCGTGAGCGTCAGGTCGCGCAACAGCCGCCCGCGGCCGTCGGATGCCAGCCCGTGCGCGGAGACGAATTCGGTATAGAACACGTCGGGCCGCCCGCACCGCGATACGATGGCACGGAACGGCGCGTCCGTGACATCCGCCATCGGCGCCAACACGAAGAACGGTCGCGGCAACGTGTCCCAGAATCCGTGGGTCATGGTCACGAAACGGTCGCCCGGATGCGACGGACGCCTGCAGAAACGGCTTCTTCTTTGGTGATGGTGAAATGCCCGATCTCACCGGTATGCGTCACATGCGGGCCGCCGCAGAACTCCTTGGAGAACGCGTTGAGCATGTCCGGACCGACGTAGTAGACGTTCACGGGATCGGGATATTTCTCTTTGAAGAAGAACAGGGCGCCGGTGCCTTCTGCTTCCTGTTTCGGCAGCGTGACCATGTTGACCGCAAGGTCGCGCGCGACGGCGTCGTTGACGATTTCCTCCACGGCGGCCTTCTCTTCGTCCGTGAGTTTGCGCGGGAACGTGAAATCGAACCGCGTGCGCTCCGGTGTGATGTCGGAGCCCGCCTGGTGCACCTGATCGCCCAACACTTTTCGCAACGCCGCGTGCAACAAGTGCGTGGCGGTGTGCAGGCGTGTGACTTTGGCGAGTTCTTCGGGATTGCCGGCCTTCAGTTCACCGGTATCAAGGATGAGCCCGTGCCCGCCGAACTTCGCCGCCGCTCCGGCGCGGGACTTGGCTTGGTGTTCTTTGAACTTCTCATCGAACGCCTCACGGGACAGTCCGCGTGCCTTGTCGCCGGCGACATCTTTGATGACTTCGTACGGCAGACCGAAGCTCTCGTAGAGTTTGAAGGCGGTCGCGGCATCGACGGTGGCGACCCGGCCGAGTTCCTTGATGCCCGTCCCCAGCGTTTTGAGGAATTTCCGCTTCTCCTCTTCATACACCGGACCCAGGTCAACGTCGGTATGTCCCGTAATGTACGCAAGCGTGACGATGCGGCGGATGAGCCGGCGGAGCACGTACCCGCGGTCCTTATTGGACGGTTCCAGCCCCTCGGCGACCAACGCGGCGATCGCGCGGGAGTGATCCGCGATGATCCTGCCGGTTCGGTCGGTCGGATGGGTCGGGAACAGATCGGTCTCATAGACATTCGCCTTGCCCTGCACGACCATCGCGAGACGCTCCAGGCCCATGCCCGTGTCGATGCCCGGGATCTTCAACGGTTCCAGGTTCTTGTCCTTGGTCTGGAAATACTGGTTGAACACGATGTTCCAAACCTCCACGCCGTTCACGTAGACCTCCGTGGTCGGCCCGCACGGGCCTTCGTCCCCCGTCGGCCCCCAGAAGTTGTCGGCGCGGCCGGCGTTGCGGATCTCAAGTGACGGGTCCAGCGTCTTCCAGATGCCGGCGGATTCATCGTCGGCCGGGACGTCGCCCTCGCCGCCGAAGACCGACACGTAGTCTATGGTCAAACCCATATCGCCGGTGATGAACTCGTGCGCGAGCGTGATGGCCTTCTCTTTGAAGTAGCCGCCGAACGAGAAGTTGCCCAGCATTTCGAAGAACGTCAGGTGGCTCTCATCGCCGACCTCGTCGATGTCCGACGTCCGCACGCACTTCTGGATGGAGGCGACGTTCTGTGCGGGCGCCAAAGACGGATCCGTGTAATACGGCTTGAACTGCTGCATCCCCGCCGTGGTGAACAGGACCGACGGATCGTCGGGCAGCAGCGACGACGAAGGCACCCACGTGTGGCCGTGGGATTCCATGAATTTCCTGAATTTCTCGCGGATTTCCTGGTGCGTCATCGACCGAACTCTATCATGAGATGACGGTCCAGAGCCAGTGCACCAGCGAGGCGACGAGCGTGGCGCCGCCGATGAATACGAAGGCCCACAACGCCACGAATTTCTTTTCGTCGTCGGAAAGCATCAGCGGGCAGGTTGACCGACCGTATGGACGAGCGAATCGACGAGATCGGCGATGCCGGTTTCATTCACGCTGCCGCTCGGCTCATGTTCCTCGACGAGCGACAGGAATGCTTTGAGTGCCGACGAAGGGTCCTGCTTCTGCGCATTCAGCGCCGGAGCCAGACGGCCGACGAATCGCTCTTCCTCGCTCGGGTTCTCGGCATCGAACTCGAACGCGACGAAGTACCGGATCTCGCCGTCCGCATCCAGGATGGGGGCGACGTAGATGTACTGCCAGTATTTCATGCCCTCTTTGTTCCGGTTCATCACCTTATTGATGAACACGCGTTTCTCGTCCTTGATGGTCCGCCACATCCATTGATAGAACTCTTTCGGCATCTGTCCGCCCCAGAGCGACCCGGGGTTCCGGCCGAGGGCTTCCTCACGCGTGAATCCGGTGCGTTCGCGGATGGCACGGTTCGTCCAAACGATGTTCGCATCCGCATCAGTGATGATGGCGGGGTTCTTCAGGCCGTCGAACCGCTGCGCCAACGCCAACACGCGCGGCTGTTGTTCCAGGAAGAATGATGGTCCGGGCGTCTTGCGGATGGCCATACCGGCCCATTCTACCATACCGTGGGGACCTAGAGGGTTTCGATCCCTCGACCGCGCCTCCACAGGGCGCTGTGATACCATTTCACCATAGGTCCCATCTTGTACGGGCGCGCGAGGATTATACCCGAATCAGGCCGCATTGTCCACGCCGACCGCCTCGGCGACCGACGCGAATCCGTCGGCGCGCAGCCGTTCCGCAAGTCCCCGGTTGATCTGCCCGATGAGCTGCGGACCGCGGAAGACCATGCCGGTGATGAGCTGGACGAGCGATGCACCGAGCCGGATCTTGCGATACGCATCTTCGGCACTGAAGATGCCGCCCACGCCCATGATCGCATACCGGCCCCGCGTCCGCCGATAGAGGTACCGCACCTGCTCATCCGCGAGGTGCTGCACCGCACGCCCCGAAATGCCGCCGACATCCGGCACGACGGGGTCATGGATGCGGTGGTTCGTCCGGTTCTTGGTGAGGTTGCTGCACACGAACCCGGCGATGCGGTGCCGGTCGCAAACGGCCAGGATGGATTCAAGCTGCTCGTGCTTCAGGTCAACGGCCAATTTCAGGAATATGGGCTTATCGGCCAGTGCATCCGCCTGTCCCAGGAGCCGGTCCAACAGCGACGGGTCAGTGAACGGCTCGCCGCCGTATGCGTTCGGACAGCTGATGTTCACCGTGAAATAGTCGCCGATGCCCCGGAACCGCTCCAGCACGTGCGCGTAATCCGCGACCGCGACGTCGGGGTCCACGGTCGACGGACTGTTGGTCTTCGCCGCGCTGATGCCGATGGGAATGCGGAATCGCGCGCCGGCAAGCCGCGCCGAAATCGCGTCCGCACCGTCGTTCTTGAGGCCATAGTAGACCACCAGCGATTCGGATTTCTTCAATCGCCACAGACGCGGCCTCGGGTTGCCGGCGCACGGTTGCCCCGTGATGCTGCCCAGTTCGGCGAACCCGAACCCGACGTCCGGCAGGATGCCGGTGAGTCGTGCGTTCTTGTCGAACCCGGCGGCCAAACCGACCGGATTGGGGAATCGTATCCCCGCGACCGTCGTGGCGAGGATGGGGTCCTCGTATGCCAGCAAAACGTGCGTCACCGCGCGGGTCACCGGCGTCGCCCCGAGCATGCGCCCGAGCCATGTGACGCGGTCATGCACGTCTTCCGGATCCAGGCGGAACAACACCGGCTTCGCGACGGTCCGATAGAGGAATTCCATAACACTATTCGACATTCCACTCATATCGTATGGGGTTTCTTGCAAAAGAAAAGACCCGGGGTTGTATTCCCGGGTCTCGCCGTGTCAGAGTTTGAGCGCCTTCAGCTCCGCGTCGAAGTCGTACCATCGTTGCTTCAGAAACTCGCGGACCTTCTTGCCCTCTTCGGTGGTCTTCAGTCGCGATGTTCGATCGATGAGGCCGATGGCTTCGTTCAGGCAGGAGTGCATACTGCGGGCGCAGCTGCTGATCCCTTCCCGTCGCGCTTCGAACGCCCAGAGGCGCTCCTGCAGCCGACGCTGGTAACTCCGCAGCTTGTCGACGCCGTAATCGTTGAGAACACGCACGAACTCCTCGATGGACCAGGTGATGCGGTCGCCTGTCTCGTCCGAAATGTGAAGCATCCCGTTTCCCGCATCCCGAATGCTGAACGAGTCACTCCACTGGGGGTAGGGATCATTGTCGTGTCGGCGCATGCCCAGACTGAACCCCCAACCACCCCAGCCGCCCAGCTTCCGGTAGATCGCGAAGACGCTCCCGTTCAGAAGCGCGTTGCGGCGGTTCCGTGGTTCGATGCGGTTGTCCAGCTCCCCGTCCTTCAGGAACCACACCAGGTCGTATCCAACGACGTTGCAGCGCCTGTACTCATCGCGCGCCCCTTTGCGCAGCGGTAGGAGGATCCAGCTGAGCGCAAGCGCCGTGAGGACCGCAACGGCGAATGCCCCCGACCCAAGGGTCTTGGACGAGAATCCGTGTACTGCTATGGCCAAGGGTCCATAGACCATGAGCGAGCCAGCAACCACCACGAAGATCTTGAGACCGAGCGGAGCATCGGCACAATGCGTGCGGACTTCTTCGTCAGACACCATCGCAGGTCTCCTTTCCGGCCGGGCCAGTGCGATACTGACCGGGCGGGCGGCGGACGGCCCCGATGTTTCGGGACGGTCGGCCACAGGATTGTCAAACGACGTACGTACTGCACGCGATGTGCAGCCGCGATGTGCTTATATCACAAAACTATTTTACTGTCCAGCGGGCAAAGATGCCGGTGGAGACCAGACGTCCGTTGACTTGCTTCAGGCACAACTGACCGGCCTCCACGGTGCCCTCACGCCCCTTCATTGAATCTTCCAGCAGGTTCTTGATGGCGAGTTCCGACGTGTTGGTCGCATAGGCGTTGATGATGAGGAACCGCGCGTCCGGCGAAAGGAGCGAGACGCAATCGGCCACCAATCGCGGCATGTGCTCGTTGAACTTCCATATCTTGCCCGTGGGACCGTGGCCGAACGCGGGCGGGTCCATGACGATACCTTCGTACTGCGCGCCGCGTTTGACCTCTTTCTTCACGAACGCGACCGCATCCTCCAGCATCCAGCGCACGGAATCCGGCGCGAGGCCGTTGAGTTCCTGATTGTCCTTGGCCCATCCGATGGCCGGCCGCGAGGCGTCCACGTGTGTGACGAACGCGCCCTCTTTGGTCAGCCAGACGGTCGCCGCGCCGGTGTAGGCGAACAGGTTGAGCACGCGCGGATGCTCCAGTCCACTGAGCCGTTCCGACATGAGCGCCCAGTTCGCCGCCTGCTCCGGAAAGATGCCGGTATGCTTGAAATTCATGGGCCGCGCCCGCAGGACCATGTCACGGAACTTCATGTCCCAGTACTCCGGCAATTCCTTCCGGACGGTCCATGTCTCGTTCTCGAACACCGCATCGGCATTGTCCCAGGTCGAAGGATCGGATTTTTCCCAGATGGTCTGCGGGTCGGGACGCGCCAGCGTGTAGGCGCCCCAGCGTTCCAGCCGATAGCCATCGCCGGAATCCAGGAGCGAGAATTCGTCGAACCCTTCGTTGCCGATCAGATACATATGGTCATTGTATACCCAACTCCGCAAGGAACGGCTTCTCGGAATGCTCTCGGCCGAGGAACGCACGGACGAGGTCCTGTTCGGGTCTGGATGCGCCCGGGGAAAGCACCTCGCGGCGGAATCGCATGCCGACGGCGTAGTCCAACGGATTCGCGGCAAACTGCGTGAACAAATCCGCCGCGTACACCCGGGACCACAGGTACCCGTAGTAGCCGGCGTCGTAATCGGCGAGGTGCGACCATCCGGCGGCGAAGATGGAATCATCCGGGAGGTCGATCGCTTCGAACTGGAGCCGCATGTCGCGGTACATCGCGGCCAGGTGCGACGGCTCCACCGGCGCGGCGGTCGGTTGGTCGTGCATCTGTAGGTCGTAGAGCGCGCGGACCGCCTGTGCAAGGAAATAGCTCGGCTGGCGGAACCGTTTCGCCGCGATGACTTTTGCGATGAGTTCCTTCGGGATCGGTTCACCTGTTCGGTAATGTCCGGAGAGACGAGCCAACGACCGCTCATCCCACGCCCAGTATTCACAGATCTGCGAGAGCGCCTCGATGAAATCCAGCGGAACACCGAATCCGTTCTGCCGCTGCCACCGACCGCCGGAAACCAGTGCGTGGATACAGTGACCAAACTCGTGCAAGAGCGTCTCCACCTCATCATGGCTCAAGAGTGACGGGTTCTGCTGCGTCGGCTTCGGGAAGTTGCAGACCAGCGCCAACACCGGCTGAACACCGACTGACACCGGGAACGTCGCCGCGTGGCCGTATTTGCCCTCGCGGGGATGCAGGTCCAGAAAGAAATATCCGAGCTGTCCGCCGGTCGCGGCATCGTTCACCCGATATGCGCTCGCATCAGGGTGCCAGACCGGTATCGTCGCGTCGGCGGTGAACGTGAGCCCGAACAGTTCCTGGTACATGCCGAGCATCCCCTCCATGACGCGCGCCAGCGGGAAGTATTCCTTCAGTATCTCTGGATCGAACCCGAACTGTTCCTTCTTCAGGCGATGTGCCCAGTAGCCGATCTCATGGAAGCCGATGGCGCTCGGAAGCTCGGCACCCGACGTGTGATACTTGTACGCGACGAGTGCGGACAACTCCTTGCGTGCCGCGGACTCCAGCGCCCGGATGATGCGGCCAAGGAACGCGCGCACACCGTCCGCGGTCTTGGACATCCGCACCTCTTCGGCGAACTGCGCGTGTGTCGCATACCCGAGCAGTGCGGCGATCTCCTGACGCACACGGATGAGTTCCGCAAGCCGTTCCATGTTCGCTTCGCCGCCTTTCTTGAGATTCTTTTCCGCCAGTTCGCGCCGCGCCGCATCGTCGTCGGCCAGCTCCATGAACGGAAAGAGGTCCGGGTACTGCAGGGAGATGATATAGGCGCCGCCTGCAGTGCGACGGAGTCCATCGATGTAGCGTGGCGGCAAGCCGGCCAGCCGTTCACGGGGCAGTTCGATGTGATCGTCCCAGTCGTTGATGGCTTTCTCGAAATCGAGCTGCAGTTTTTCACGCCGCTCCGTGAGCTCTTTGAGCTTCGCGAACTTCGCATCGTCCAACGCGAACCCCATCCGTTTCATGTCGCGGATGCGGTCGTCCGCAAGTTTGCGGTCGGGGCCGGTGAGCCGCTCGCGTTCGCCCGTCGCCAGCCACTCCTGTACCGCCCGCCAGAGATCACGGTCGAATTCCATCGCGACCACCTCGCTCGTGATGCGGTCGACCGCGGCCTGCGCCGCGTCGCGCACCGATGCGTCCGGGTGCACGTTCACCAGGAGCTCCAGCGCCTGCTGGACGTCGGCGATGCCGTCGCCGGACCGCTCCATCGCGCCGATGGTGTTTTCGAACGTTCGTTCCGATGCCGGGACCGCCTTCACGGCGTCCAGCATCGCGCGCTTCCCGGAAAGCGCTTCGTTCACCGCCGCGGTGATGCCGTCGGTCGTCCATCGTACCCAGTCGAAGTTCATGTGGCCTCACCAGGAATCGAACCTGGATCAAGAGCTTAGAAGTCTCCTGTTCTATCCATTGAACTATGAGGCCGTCTTTATTTTATCAAGGTTTTGTGCTATTGTACAAAGGCAACGGGCCGTCGTATACCGGTAGTACACGTGCTTTGGGTGCACGGTGACTGGGTTCGATTCCCAGCGGCCCGACCGACGGATGCGGGATTGGTATAACGGTATTACGTCACCCTTCCAAGGTGAAGACAGGGGTTCAATTCCCCTATCCCGCTCAATCGCAGAGAACCCCCGATGTTCGGGGGTTCTCTGATTGGCTCTAGAACCAACGATCCCTACAGAACCGACTCCTTCAACACCTTTGACGGTGTGAAGCGCACTTTCTTGGATGCCTTGATCTGGATTACCTCGCCGGTGCGGGGGTTGCGGCCTTCCCGCGCTTTGCGGTCGGCCACCTTGAAGATGCCCATACCAGTGATGTTGATCTTCTCGCCCTTCTTGAGCTGCGAAGTCATCATCTCCACGAAGGATTCCAGCCACATTGCGGCGTCCTTCTTCGATGCGCCGGTCTTATCGGCAAGCATCTGGATCAGCTGAGTTTTCTTGACGGTCATTCGTTCATCGCACCCCCTTTCGTATGCTGTTGCACAGTATCCGCCTATAATGCGGGTTTTGCAATACCCCTGTGGAAAACTCCAGGTTTTACCTAGCGTATTCCACCGCGCGGGTCTCGCGGATGACGTTGACGCGGATTTCGCCGGGATACTGCATCTCCACCTCGATCTTCTTGGCGATATCGCGGGCAAGCTGAAGGGCGGCCAGGTCGTCGATGCGGTTGGGCGTCACGAACACGCGGACCTCGCGGCCGGCCTGCAATGCGTAGGATTTCTCGACGCCGTCGAACGAATTTGCCACCCGTTCCAGGTCCTCCAGGCGCTTCAGGTAGATTTCCACGGTGTCGCGGCGGGCGCCGGGTCGGGCGCCGGAGATGGCGTCGGCGGCCTGTACGATGCGCGATTCGAGCGTGGAATAGGGATATTCCTCGTGGTGGGCCTCCATCGCTTTGATGACCTTGTCGTCCATCCCGAACTTCGCCAGGATCTTGCGGCCGATCTCCACGTGCGTCCCCTGGACCTCGTGATCAACCGCTTTGCCGATGTCGTGGAACAATGCGCCTTTCTTGGCCACCATGACGTCGGCGCCAAGCTCGCCGGCCAGCATGCCCGCCACGTGGGCCATCTCGATGGAGTGCAGAAGGACGTTCTGGCCGAAGCTGGTGCGGAACGCGAGCCGGCCGAGCAGGTAGACCAGCTTGGGATCCACCATGCCGGCACCGCACTCGATGAGCGCGGCCTCACCGGCCTGCCGGATCTTCTCGTTGATCTCCAAACGCGCCTTTTCCACCGTTTCCTCGATCTTCGTCGGATGGATGCGTCCATCGGCGATGAGTTTGTCCAATGCGATCTTGGCGATCTGGCGGCGGACGGGGTCGAATCCGGAGATGACCATCGTGTTGGGCGTGTCGTCGATGATGATGTCCACGCCGGTGAGCCGTTCCAGCGTCTTGATGTTGCGGCCCTCCTTACCGATGATCTTCCCCTTGAGTTCGTCGGAGGGCAGGGTCACCACGGTCGTGGTCGCATCGGCGATGTGCGAACCGGCATACCGCTGGATGGACATCGTCAGGATCTCGCGCGCCTTGGCGTCCAGTTTTTCGCGGTTCTCACCGTCCAAGCGCTTGAGCTGATGGTACAGGTCCTCGGCATATTCCTCCTGGACCTTCTGCATCATGTGTTCCTTGGCGACGTCGCGCGAAAGCCCCGAGACGCGCTCGAGTTCGGTGAGTTCCTTCTTCCGGACGTCCTCCAGGTCGGTCTTCAGGACGTGGATCTCCTCGGCCTTCTTCTTGAGCGTGTCCTTCTCGTGGACGATCTCGCGGCTCTTTTCGTCGAGGTCGGTCTCCTTCTTCGTCAGCAGGTTCTCGATCTTGTCCAGCTGCTTGCGACGGTCCGCTTCTTCGCGCTTCGCATCATCCAGCACCTTCAGTGCCTTGTTGTTGGCCTCCAACAGGACGTCCTGGGCTTTGGCACGCGACTCGTTGAGGACCTCGGTCGCACGCTGTTCCGCCTGCGCGATCTTACGCCCGGCAAGGAATTTCCGAACGAGGAATCCCAGCAGGAATCCCACGAGAACCGCCGGAATGGACAGTGTCAGTGACATGGTCATGACGCGCTGAACCGGCCTCGGTGAGGGCCACGGGAGCGTCTGGAATGGGTAGGCGCGGCGTGAGCATCAGAAGCGGTTGAGCGTCAGATGATATGGATATACGCGTACTCTACCGCAAAATGGCTCCGCCTGCAAGTCTCCGGCCGCGGTAGAACACGACGGACTGTCCGGGCGTCAGGGCACGGACCGGTCTGGTGAATTCGATGATGTTCCCGCGCACGGTAGCCGGAACGGCGGGCGTGCGGTACCGGATCTGCACATCGAACCTCGCGTTCCCGGCCGGACGCCCGACGAACCAGTTCGCCGAGCGGAACCTCGCCCGCCTGCCGTAGAGGTCGCGCTCATCGCCGACCGTGATGATGTTCCGCCGCACGTCGCGTCCGATGACGTAGTAGGGGCCCCCGCCGTCCCCGATATCCAGACCATGGCGCTGACCGATCGTGCAGAATGCCGCCCCGTCGTGGGTGCCGAGCGTGCGGCCGTCACGATGTACGATCGGTCCCGGTCGCGCCGCTATCCGGCGCTTCAGGAATGCCGAAACGTCCAGGTCGCCGATGAAGCACACGCCCTGCGAATCCTTCTTGTCCGCCACCGGAAGGCCCGCACGCCTCGCGATGGCACGCACACGCGGTTTGGTCAGACCGCCCAACGGGAACATCGTACGGGCCATGATGCGTTGCGGAACGGCCCACAGGAAATACGTCTGGTCTTTGTTCGTATCCGCGGCGTGCGTGATGATGCCATGGTCGACCCGCGCGTAGTGCCCCGTGGCGATGCGGTCGGCTCCTTCACGGAACGCACGCGCAGCGAACAGTCCGAACTTGATGTGCCGGTTGCATTCCACGTCGGGGTTCGGGGTCATACCGGCACGGTATCCGGCGACCATCGGCGAGGCGACGCGGCGTCCGTATTCCGTGGAAAAATCCCACGTCCGCAACGGGATGCCCAGATGCGCGGCGACACGCATCGCATCCTCCCGGTCACGCCGCCAGAGACACGCCATTCCGCGCGGCTGCCAGGGCCGCATGAATATTCCCACCACACGATAGCCCTCGTGTACCAACAGCAACGCGGCGACGGCTGAATCCACTCCCCCGCTCATGGCTACGAAAACGGTCTGCTTCGCTTGACT
>DATJZE010000066.1:0-12234 GCA_035499235.1 Minisyncoccota bacterium
GTGACGGTCGCAGAATCGCTTCCGGTGCTGCGCACGGTCCCGATCAATGCCCCGTGCGGCGTCACGACATCATCACCGACCTCGATGCCGTCCCGGGAACCCCGGTCGATGATCACCTCGCGCACGCCACCTTCACGCGGCCATGCGACGATCCCGGCTTCGGTATACGAGCCGGTGATGCGTTGGTGCAATTCGGCAGCGGCGCGTGCCGTTTCGAGCTCCTGGGAAAGCAGGGCGATCTGCGCGGTCTGATGTTCGGAGTCCTGCAGCTGCGCCTGCAGCTGTGCATCCTCCCGTACCAGGTCCCTGCGTGACATGAACGTCGCGACGAACGAACGCACGGAACGCGCGACCGACATCGTCGGCACGACGACCCGAGCGCCCAGTGCGGTGACCCACGACGTGCGCACGCCGGAGACCGCGGCGGCGCTCATGATGAGCAGCATCACGACGACCGCGGCCGTGAACATGGGGCGTGACCTTCGCATCGTCCTCAGCGATACTCATCTTCCGTACGGGCCACCAGCACGGGCTTGAGACGTTCGAGGTCCTCCAGCACCATGCCACAGCCACGGACGACCGCCGTCAGCGGGTCATCCACCGCCTGGACCAAGAGCTTGGTCTCACGGGCGATGAGCGTCGAGAGGCCGCGGATCAACGCGCCGCCACCCGCCAATGCGATGGGCCGGTTGATGAGGTCCGCCGTCAGTTCGGGCGGTGTCTCTTCGATGGTCGCCTTCACGGCACGCACAATGACGCGGATGGAGCGGCTCATCGCCGCACGAACCTCTTCCGAGGTCAGCTCGAGCTCACGCGGAAGGCCCGAGAGCAGGTCGCGCCCGCGTACCGGCAGTTCCAGTTCATCATCCAGTTGCCACGCCGATCCCAGCGCGATCTTCACATGCTCGCCCGTCGCCTCGCCGACGAGCAGGTTCTTCTCCTCCCGCAGGTAGTGCACGATATCCTCGGTCAGCTTGTCTCCGGCGATGCGCAGGGAACGCGACGCGATGACCCCTCCCATCGAGATGACCGCGACTTCGGTGGTGCCGCCGCCGATGTCGACGATGACGTTGGGAACCGCGTCCTGGATGGGAAGCCGGGTCCCGATCGCCGCGGCCATCGGTTCTTCGATGAGATACACCTCGCGCGCACCCGCGTTGTACGTCGCGTCCTGCACGGCCCGTCGTTCCACCTCGGTGACGCCGGACGGGATGCCGATGACCACCCGCGGACGCGGCATGATGGAAAACGTGCCCGTGTGCACGGAGTCGATGAAATACTTGAGCATCTGCTCCGTCACTTCGAAATCGGAGACGACGCCGTTGGACAGCGGATGCGTCACGTCGATGTACCCCGGCGTGCGTCCGATCATCCGCCGCGCATCGGAACCGATGGCGAGGATGCGTCCGGTCTTCTTGTTGACCGCCACGATGGACGGCTCGTTGATGACGATGCCGCGCCCGCGCACGTACACCAGCGTGTTGGCCGTGCCCAGATCAATGCCGATGTCCTTGGACCAGAATCCTAAGAGACGGTTGAGCATGATGCCCAACCCTAGCAAATCAGTAACTCTGCGCAAACAGCCACCGGCGGTGAGCGGGTTCGCCGCATTTCACGCACACGGTTTCTATGTGTTCGTCGATGCGATCCAGTTCCAGGACGCGCGGCGTCGCCTTCGTTTCCGCTTTGATGTCGGCCTCACATTCCGGCCGTTCGCACCACGGGGCACGGATAAACGCCTTGCCGTGCTCCATGATGGCAGTGAATTCTTCCCACGTCGCCGCTTCCTTCGTGAGTTCCCGCTTGAGCTTCTCGGAGCGTTCAAGCAGAGATGACTGGATGTCGCTGAGAAGTGTCTGCACATCGGTGACGATGTCCGAACGGTTCACTGACGATTTCGTGAGCGTGTCGCGCCGGACTGCGGTGATCTTGCCGTCAGCGAGTTCCCGTGCCCCTACCTCCAAACGAACCGGCACACCGCGAAGTTCGTGCTCGTTGATGCGGTAGCCAAGAGAGTGGAGAAGATCCGTGTCAACGACGGCACGGATTCCAGCGTGTTTCAGCTCATCTGCGATATTCGCAGCCTCCGACTGCACGTGCGCATTGTCGGATGATTTGCTTCCGACCGCCAACACGACGACCTGTTCGGGCGCGGCACGCGGCGGCAGCACGAGACCTGAGTCATCTCCATGCACGAGCACGAGTCCGCCGATGGACCGCGTGGAGAGTCCCCATGATGTCTGGTGAGCGACCTGGGATGCCCCCTGCGCGTCCAGGTAATTGACGCCGAACACCGACGCGAAGTGCGTCCCGAGGTAATGCGAAGTAGCGGCCTGGAGCGCCTTGCCGTCCGGCAGGACCAGTTCCACCGAGTACGTCCGCTCCGCTCCGGCGAACTTCTCGCCTGCGCTCTTGAGTCCAACGTACGGCGATATCGCGAACTCCTCCTCATAGAACGCACGGTACCAGTCCAATGCACGCAGGACCATGTCCATCGCGTCCGCTTCGTCGGCATGCACGGTGTGGCCTTCCTGCCAGAGGAACTCGGAGGTGCGGAGGAAGGGATATGTGCGCTTCTCCCAGCGGACCACGTTGCACCACTGGTTCGTCTTCAACGGCAGATCCCGCCATGACTGGACCCAGTTCGCGAACGTCGCGTACATGATGGTCTCCGACGTGGGTCGTATCGCCAGCGGTTCGGCAAGTTCTTCACCGCCGGCATGGGTGACGACCGCAAGTTCAGGAGAGAATCCGGCGACATGCTCCTGCTCTTTCTGTAGCAGGTGCATCGGGATGAACAATGGAAAGTACACGTTCCGGACGCCGTCAGCCTTGAACTCCGCGTCGAGCACGGACTGTACGTGCTCCCAGAGCGCGTACCCGTGCGGTTTGATGATCATGCAGCCCTTCACATCGGCATATTCGGCGAGTCCGGCGCGCAGGACGACGTCGTGATACCAGTCAGCGATGTTCTCGCTCTTCTTGGTCAGCGCCTTCTTTTCATATACCGGTGCAGCCATATCAGAAGAATTTTACGATATCCTTGATGGTCACGGCAATCATCAACATGATGAGGATGGCGAACCCGACCGCGTTGATAGCCTCCTCCACGTGCGCCGACAGCGAACGGCCGCGAAGCTTCTCGGCCACGATGATCGCCAATCGGCCGCCGTCCAACGCGGGAAACGGCAGGATGTTCAGGACCGCGAGGTTGACGCTGATCATCGCGACGAACTGCATCAGGTAGTTGAACCCGACGCGCGCGGCCTGCCCGGTCAGCGTGGCGATGCCGACCGGTCCGGTGATGTCGGACCCCGCCGAACCGCTGATGATCAGCGACTTCAGGATGCTCCAATAGCCGACGAGGACGCCCCAGAAGATCAATCCCGCCGAGGCGATGCCGCGCCAGATCGACTCGTACCACGGGTACCGGATGACGCCGGTCAGCGCCAATGAGATGCCGATGGGCCCTTCCGTCGGCCCGAGCGGTTGGCGCAAGTGCAGCGGTATGTCCTGGCTCGTTCCCCCCCGACCGATGACGATGGTGACGGCCTCGCCTTCGTGGGCGTACGCGAACGTCTGCACATCCTCCGGCGTCGCGGTCACGTCGAGGTCGCCGTTTTGACGGAATCCCAGGATGGTGTCCAGCGGCTGAAGCTTCGCGGTTTCAGCGGGGCTGCCGGGCGCCACCTGGAGGATCTGCACTTCGGTCTGCGTCGCACGCGCAGCGGTCGCCGAATCGAAGATGCCGACCCGGAGACCCAGAAAACTGCCGAGGATGAGCAGGACGACCGCGAGCAGGAAGTTCATGGCGACGCCCGAGACCACCACGCCGACCTTGGCGAAGAACGAGCCCGCACCGAAGCTCCCGGGTGCGTTCCGGTTTTCCCCGTTCTCGCCGAAGATGCGCACGAACCCACCGAACGGTATGAGGTTGATCGAGTAGACCGTGCCGCGGTGCCGCCACCCGACCAGCCGGGGCGGGAATCCGAATCCGAACTCTTCCACCTTCATGCCGGCACGTTTTGCGGCGATAAAGTGCCCTGCCTCGTGGACGAGCACGAGCACCGAGATGACGATCAGGAAGATGATGAACGTCAACATGGCTACGCGTTCATGAGCTCCGCTTCCTTGCGCCTCTGCATATCCTCCAGCTTCGCGTTACTCTCGTCGACGATCTTCTGGAGCGCATCCTTGGCCTGACGCGCCTCGTCTTCACGCGCCTCGCCCTCTTTGACCGCATGCTGGACTTTCTTGAGGATGTCCTCCCGGGAATGTCGGATGCGGATGCGCGCTTCTTCGATCTTCGCGCCAAGAAGCTTGGCGAATTCCTTGCGGCGCTCTTCGGTGAGCGGCGGGACCGTGAGCCGGACCGCGGTGCCGTCCACGACCGGCGCCAACCCCAGGGAAGAATCCCTGATCGCTTTTTCGATGGCAGGCAGTGCCTGCTTGTCCCACGGTTGTATGAGGATGCTGCGCGGGTCGGGCGTGGAGACCGCCGCGACTTCCTTGATCTTCAGCGGCGTACCGAGGTAATCGACGACGAGTTCGGTGACCATATCCGGGTTCGCACGGCCGGTCCGGATGCTGCCGGCCTCACCTCTCGCCCAGTCGACGGCTGCGTCGAATTCTTTTTGGCGCGCCTTGATGAGTTCCTGGTACATTGACGGTATGCTAGCACACTTGTATCATTTCCTCTACTATCCGCTCCTTAAGGAGGTCCCATGGTGTCAGCCATCGCAGTGGTATCGTTGCTGCTCGCCGGTGCACCCACGTCGTCCAAGCCGCATCTGCAGCTGGTCGCGAATCCTCAGCTGAGCGTGCTGCCCTTCCCGAATGCGCGTCCCGTCTGTCTGACCGCGATCGTCCGGGATGCGGACGAGGCCACGTGGTATCCGGGGGTCGCGGTGGACTGGGGCGACGGCGACCGATCCCTGCGTGACGGCGAGGTGCGGGTGCCGTTCACGGAGGCCGACCCCGATGATGTCGCCCGAAGCGTCGTGTTCATCGGCAGGCACGAATTCTGGCGAGGAGCGTTCACCATCACCGTCAGGCTCTTCCACGGCAACGGCAAGCAGGTCTTGAGCAACCACATCGAGATCACCGTGAAATGAAGAAGTCCCCCGCATGCGTATGCGGGGGTTTCCCTGTCAGTGGATGCCGGGGGTGCTGTCGGCGGAGTCGGCGAGACCGATGAGCTTCGGGAAGAGTTCCGATTCGGCGATCTCGAGCGGCATGACGAGCGCGTCGACGTACCGCAGGTTCGCTTCGTCGTTCCGGCATCGCACGTCATGCGGTGTGCCGGTGAAGAAGAATTGCAGGTGGAGATCGTTCAGCGCGCGCTGCGCCTTGGCCTGGTCGGAGGGGACGACGACGCTGAGCGTCACCTGCTCATCCGACAATTCCATGAGCAACGGCACGGCTTCCGATCTGCGTCCGTACCGCAGGAACACCATCCGTTCGGCCATGTATCCTCCGGGATACATATACTGAACTTCGTGGTCCCTGTCAATCTACCGACAACAGGAAGTGCTCCACCGCGAGACGACGGTTGAACTGTGGCTCCCCGAGGACGGACACGAGTTCCTGGATACCACGTGCGACCGGCGCGAGCGCAGGACGTTCCGCCAGATGCGTGTGCACCCATGCGAGCCACCATGACGCGATCTCCGGGGCACGTTCGTCGTCGGCGACTTCCTTGGCATACACGAGTCGTTCGGTGATGCCGCCCTTGAGCGCTTTCTCCAGACCCGCGATGTGCCTGGCAACGTCAGGAACTTCACCGTTCTGCAGGAGCTTCAGGGCCATACCCGGACGACCCGCGGCGACCGCCGCCAGAAGTGCGCGGTCGTCGGCATCGAGTTTCAGACCGGCGAGCGCCGTCTTCATCTGCGCCTCGTCCAACGGCCGGAAATCGACCCGCTCGCATCGTGATGCGATAGTAGGCAGGACAGCGCCCAGCCGCCCCGTGATGAGCAGGAACTTCGCATACAGGGGAGGTTCCTCCAGGACCTTCAAAAGCGTGTTCGCCGCCTCGCCGCCCAACCGGTCAGCATCGTCGATGATGACCACCTTGAAACCGACGGGCCGCAGGACGACCCATCGCTTCATGTCGCGGACCGCTCCGATGGGGATGTCGTGCAACCGACCGTCTTCGTCCCGTTCGGGGGATAATCGGGTGATGTCGAGCTCGTCGCCCTGCGGGATGAGCAGTCGCGCGACATCTTCGGCGACCATCCGCTTGCCGATGCCCTCGGGGCCGGTGAACAGGTATGCGTGCCCGAACCGGCCCGTCATGACGAGCCGTTCGAGGTATCGCTTCACGTCTTCATGCCCGATAGCTGACCACTGCATGAGGGCGAGTCTATCCCTGCACGAGGACCTGCGCAATGCGGTCAGCGGCATCCGGGTGGGCGAACGTCCGCAACCGCGCGGAGACATCCGCGGCGACCGTCGGATCCAGGAGATGTTCCGCCTGCCGTATGACGAGCGATGGCGTCGCGTTCACACCGTCGACGACCGCCGCACCGAACGTCGCGAGTTCGCGTGCGTTCTCCTGCTGGTGATTGTTCGCGGAACCCGGCAACGGCACGACGACCATCGGTTTGCCCAGGTATGCCAGCTCCGTGAGCGCGCCGGCGGACGCACGCGTGACCGCGACATCGGCGGCGCCGTACGCCGTCGCCAGCTCCGACTCGTTGAGGAAGGGATACACGCGATAGCGAGCCGTGATGGCGGACGCATAGGTCTCCTTCCCTTCGGCCATGTAGCTCTCGACCGCCTTCTGGACATCCGTGTAGTTCGCGTCACCGGTCTGGTGGATGACGTTCCACCCTTTCTGTTGGACCATCTGCACCAGTGAGTTCAAAACCAGGTCATTGATCTGGGCCGCGCCCTGACTGCCGCCCAGGAACAGGACCGTCTTCGCCGCCGGGTCCAGTTTGAGCGCCTGGTGCGCGGCAGTGCGGTCCACGCAGCATAGTTCGGTGCGGAACGGGTTGCCGACGAGCATCGTGGTCCGTCCGAGCGCACGGAACGCCGCATCCGCCGTCGCGAACGACGTGAAAACCAGCCGTGAACGTTTGGCGAGGATGCGGTTCGCGAGCCCCGGAACGGAATCCGACTCATGGAGGTACACCGGGATCATATAGAACCGCGCGGCAAGCGTGGGGAACGCCGCGGTGTAGCCGCCCTTGGCGAAGACCACATCCGGCATGAGCCAGAACAGCTTCCAGAAGGACTGCGCCAGCGCGAACGGGATCTTCAGCAGGTCAAGGACGTTCCCCGCGCTGGCATACCGGCGCAATTTCGGCGCCATGATACCGGAATACCGGATGCCCGCCTCTTTGGCGGCGCGGGAGACGAAGCGGCCGTCGCCCATGATGCGCACGTCAGCGTCGGGTTGTTGCTTCTTGACGGCACGGGCGACCGCCACCAGCGGGTACACATGCCCGCCCGATCCGCCACCTACCAACAGAACGCGGAACGCCATACCTCTATTGTAGCACGCTCAGTCCTTGATCCCCGCCTGCACGCGGCGGATGAGCGCGCTGGAGGTGACGCGCAGAAGCCACACCGACAACACGCCGACGACCGCGATGACCACGATGATGCCCGCGACGCGCAGGTTGGCGACGAGCTGGACGGCCGGTTTGCCGGCGAAGAAGCTCACCCAGAACAGAACCGATACCCAGATGAGGGTGCCGGCGGCGTTCGCGAGCGAGTACCGTTTCAGGTCGAACCGCAGGGAACCGACGATGATGAGCGTGGGGACCGTGATGGCATAGCCGAGCTTTGCGAGGAATACGATGATGCCGGCCGCGCGTTCGCTGTGTTCACGGATGCGCTCGAAGAGCGCCCGACGTACTTCACTGGAATGCATGAACTTCTCCAACGGTCCGGCGCCGGCCCAGTATCCCACGCCGTACCAGAAATACCCGCCGATGACGCTGCCGATGAGACATGAGACGAACGTCGCCCACGGGCTCAGGACGCCCGCGGCTGCAAGCACGCCGACCACCAACAAGGACACCGTACCCTCGATGACGGTGATGCCCGCCAGAAGCGGGTAGCGATACTGGCCGATCATGGGGGACACGGTCTGGAACCAGTGGACCAGCGAGTTCATGTCCCTCTATTTCAGCAATTTTAGCATCTGCTTCCAAGGCCGGGTGTTGATGACGTCGGTCGCGCGCGCCCAGCCCCGGCGGGCCGTGCCGATCCCCCACCGCAGGTATCCGAAGTGGTCGACGCTGTGCGCATCGGTATCGATGGACAGCTTCACCCCCGCCGCGACCGCGAGACGGACGTGTTCGTCCTTCAGATCAAGCCGATTCGGGTCGGAATCGACTTCAAGCACGGTGCCGGTCCGTTTGGCGGCGGCGATGATCGCTGTGATGTCCACCGGATACGGCGACCGGCGTCCGATGAGCCGTCCCGTGGGATGGAACAGGATGTCCGCATGCGGATTCTCCATAGCGCGGATGATGCGCGCCGTCTGCGCATGTTCCGGCAGCTCCATGAACGAATGGACCGAGATGCCGACGACGTCCAGCTTCGCCAGTGTCGCGTCATCCAAGTCCAGGGTCCCATCCTTGCGGATGTCGCACTCCGTCCCCTTCAGGACCTTCACGTTCGGAACCGCGCGCTGGACACGGTCGATCTCCGCCCATTGGCGGGCGAGCCGGCGCGCGTCCAATCCATGCGTGATGGTCAGCGACTTCGTGTGGTCGGCGATGGCGATGTAGTCGAGTCCGGCCGCCTGCGCCGCACGGGCCATCCTTAGGATGGAGTGCTCGCCGTCCGTCCAGTCCGTCGTGACCTGCAGGTCCCCCTTCACGTCCTCATACCCGACGAGCGTCGGCAGGGCATGCCGTGCGGCCGCCTCGATCTCTCCCGAGTCGTTCCGCAGTTCGGGCGGGATGAACTCCAGACCGAGCTTCCGGTACACGTCTTCCTCGGTCTTCCCGGCGACCAGGTGCGTCCCCCGAAAGAGGCCGAAGTCGTCCAGTATGAGATGCTTGCGCTTCGCCAGCGTGCGCAGATGGATGTTGTGAGCCTTGTCGCCGGTCCACGCGATGAGCGCGGCGCCGTAGGACTCCGGCGCATAGACCCAGAGGTCCGCATCCATGCCGATCGCCAGACGCACGAGCACGTTCGTGTGGCCGTGCGCATACACGGACCGGACCTGCGGCATCGAGGCGAACCGGTTCAGCGTATCCGCCGTGTCCTCCGAGATGGCGATCATGTCCAGATCGCCGATACTCTCTTGCATTCTCCGGAGGGAACCGACCAACTCCACGCGTCTCACATGCGGCCATGCGGCGATGGCGTCCGCCACATCCCGGATCTGCGGCCAGATGACCCCCGGCAGTTTTCGGTCGCCGGATTCCTTCAGGTATCGCATCGCCCGGAGGATGCGCTCCTGTCCCTTGGCTCCGATGCCCCGGATGCCGGCGAGTTTCCCTTTTCGTGCGGCCTGCTCAAGCTGGGCTTTCGTACGGATCTTCAGCTTCCGGTAGAGCAGCGCGACGGTCTTCGGCCCGATGCCCTCGATGGCGGTGATGCCCGCGATATCGATCGGCAGGACTTTCTTCATCCGATCGTACTCCTTGATATGTCCGGTCGTGATGTACTCTTCGATGCGTTCCGCGATGCCTTCCCCCACGCCCGGGATGTCTTCCAGCGCGCCGAGCCCGCCGTCTTCGTAGACGTCACGTACATCCAGACCCATCGCCGAGACCGCATCCGCGGCACGTTCGAACGCACGCGGCTTGAACCGTATGCCTTTGAGGTCATACAAGACGGCAAGTTCGCGAAGGATGTTGGCGATCCTCTGGTTCACTCACCAAGTATAGCGCAGTTCACTGCGCGATGGGCAGGCCGAACCCGGATGCGTCGTCGTCACCGACGGGGGGAATGTCGTGAGATTGTGCGAACGAGTGAAGGAGTTCCCGTGTCGCTTCGGCCGGATGCGTGGCACCGAACTGCCAGTACCGGGCAGACAGGCCCGCGACGAACGGCGAAGCCATGGAGGTGCCCGAGAGGATGGCGTAGCCGCCGGGGTAGGTGGACTCCACGTTCACACCGGGAGCCGCGAACTCGATGTCGCCTTCCTGGACGCTGTACGGTTCCGTCGTTTCGTTGTCGCCGCGTGAACTCCAGTCCGCGATGGCCCGGTTCGCATCCAGGGCACCCACGCCCACGACGCCGGGAAGTGCCGCGGGGTAGTCCATGCTCGCTGGGTAGGGACCGTCGTTGCCGGCAGCCGCGACCACGAGCACGCCCTTGCCGGTCGCGTAGTCGATGGCGTCACTGATGAGGGAACTGGCCGAATCCGAGCCGAGGCTCAGGTTGATGATGTTCGCGCCGTCGTCTGCCGCCGTGCGGATGGCCACGGCGACATCGTCGGACCAGCACGAGCCGTCATCGCTGCACACCTTGAACGCGTCGAGGGTCGCACCGGGCGCCATCCCGTAGATCCCCTTACCGTCCGGCCCGCCGTCCGCGGCGATGATGCCCGCCACGTGCGTGCCATGGCCGTTCTGGTCATCGCAACTCCCATCGGTGACCGCCTGGTCGCCCGAGAAGTCCTTGCATTCGGCGATGCGGGAGGCGAGATCGGGATGCGTCGTATCGACGCCGGTATCCAAAACCGCCACCGAAACGCTGGCGCCGCCGGACGGGACCGCGGAATCGCCCTGCAACAGCGCGACGCCCCAGGGTACCTGGTGCGTCGGGGATGGGCGGGGCGTGGCGACCGCCTGATCGGGCAGGATATTCAGCCGCTTGACCGGATACACCTTGAGCCCCATGAACTTCGCGAACCAGAGCTGGGTGCCCGAGAGATCGGCCGTGAACCCGTCACTGAAGACATTGCGTGCTCCGAAGGTGGTCTCGAAGATGGGTTTCGTGGATTGTACGAAATACCGGTCGTCACCTGTGGACGACTGGCTTGCGGCGTGTGCCGTCATCGGCACCAAGACCAACAGAAACGCCTCTAGAATGGCGAGAATCCTCGTTTTCATTCGCGTTTTGAAGTCTAGCATACCCTAGGCAGATTGGCGAGGCGTGCAGTCGTACTGGCGCAAGACCTGCATGTCCTGGGTCAGGACCGTCTTCGTGGAATTGTTGTAGACCGCCACGGCCGGATGGTACAGCGGGATGATGCGGATGGGACCGTAGGCGGCCGGAGCGTCCAGCACCCGACCATGCATCTTGCTGATGGGCTCCAGGCGGGACGCCAAACCGAACTTCTCCAAGATGTACCCCATGGCGTATCGCCCGAGCGTGACGATGATGTCGGGCCGGATGATGTCTATCTGCCGGTCCAAAAACGGCCCGTAGGCGGCGATCTCGTCGGGCTCGGGGTCGCGGTTGAACGGCGGCCGGTCTTTGACGATGTTCGTGATGTAGACGTCCTCGCGCCTGATGCCGGCCGACGCCAGGAGCTCGTCCAGTATCTTGCCGGCGGCGCCGACGAACGGACGGCCGGTGGCGGCCTCGGTGCGTCCCGGCGCCTCGCCCACGAACATCACCCGCGCCCAGTGGCTGCCCTCGCCGATGACCGGATGGACCTTGTTCTTCACCCGCTCCTGGTAGAGGGGCGACGACGAGAGCGCGATGACCTCATCGCGGATGGCACGGAGTCGTTCGGTCCGGTCGTCAGACATGACGTACATTCTAATCCCTGCCGGCGGCAAGAGCCAGCACGAGCCACCACAGGATGCGGCCCTGCTGGAGCGTCCAGAAGAAGTGGTCGGTCAGACTGATGAACACCAGAGCGCCGAACAGCGCCAGGACGCCTACGCGCAGCAACGGCTGTGCCGCGTGCGCCCGCCAGGCACGAAACGCGATGAACGCGAGGAACGCCACCAGCGCGGCGGCTCCCAGGATCCCCGTCTCCGCATACGCCAAGAGCGGCAGACTGTGCGCCGGTTGGTAGAGGTATGGCGGCAGGGCCGGGTCATGGCGCATCAGCCACGGCACGAATCCGCCGATGCCTACACCGGTCCAGTTCAAGTTCCATCCCCTGCCGGTCGACAGCGCATCGCGGGCGTAATCCAGCCGCAGCTGGACCGCCTCGTCGGAGGAATGGATGGCGGCACGGGCCCACACCGAAGGCCAGAACGCCACCAGGAACACGACCGACGCCAGCAGTACGACGATGCCGACGAGCACGAGTCGTTGACGGATCGCCCGGATGTTGGGCCATGAACGGCTGATGCGGTCGCG
>DATJZE010000067.1:0-5969 GCA_035499235.1 Minisyncoccota bacterium
TGCCGAGCGCAGATTCGTCTGCGCGAAGGATTCGCATCCGGTGTTAGAATTACACCTGTTTCGTTGTACTCCACCTCTTCACGCTGTCAAGCGTTCTACCGACCCATGAACAGCCGCACCTTGGCGGCGACCAGCTCGCGAACCTTGTCGGCGGCGGGGGCTAACAGTTTGCAGGGCGTGGTCTGGTCCATTTCTGAAGGGAGAGATGACAGAGCCCGCTCATGGAAAATCAGCCTACGTTGTTGCCGCAACCCTACGCCCCGCATACCGAGTGTCAAGCGGTGAACGGCTCATGCGGTGAGCCGTTCAAGAAAAGCCCCGCACGGATGGTGCGGGGGCAGGATCACTCCTCGGGCGGGAACAGTGCGTCCCGGAGATCTTTGGCGTAGTCCGAGAGCACCACGTCCGGGATGTACTCCTGGACGTAGCTGCAGTCCGGGCAGGCCAGCACGATGGTGCCGTCCACTTCTCGACCGACCAAGTTCTGGCGGCAGGTGTCCGCACCACAGGTCAGCGGATGGACGACTCCGGACTCCTGCCAGGTCTTGATGTGCGCGAGCTTCTCTGCGTTGGTCACGTGCACCTCTCGAGTCGCACGGTATCACGACCGTCCGGTCATGAACAGCCGCACCTTGGCGGCGACCAGCTCGCGGACCTTGTCGGCGGCGGGGGCTAACAGCTTGTAGGGCGTGGTCTGGTCCGGTTCGTGGGCAAGTTCTTTTTTGATGCCGCCTGCGTAGGCCACCCGGAGTTCGGTGTTGAAGTGCACGTTCGTGACGCCCGCACTGATGGCCGCCCGCACTTCCATGTCCCCCAGTCCCGACGCGCCGTGGAGCACCAGGTACGCGCCCGGTACGGCGGTGCTGATGTGCATCAGGTGGCCGATGTCCAGCGTCTCTGTTTGATCCGTGACGATGCCGTGGATGTTGCCGAACACGGGCGCGAGACGCTCGATGCCGGTGCGTGTCACGAAATCCGCCGCCTGCGCCGGTTTGGTGTAGTCCCGCGCGCTGATGCGCACCTGATGTTGGACCTCCGACGAGCCCTTCAGGTAGCCCAGCTCCCCTTCCACCATGAACGGCCCGCGCGCGGCCTGCGCGTATTCCCAGACACGCCGCGTCTCGATGACGTTGACCTCGTACGTCAGCGACCCGCCGTCGAACAGCACGGTGTCATAGCCCGCATCAACGGCGGCCTTGCACGCCGCGAAGGATTTGAAGTGGTCCGCGTTCAGGAAGACGGGGAATCCCGACGCCTCGCGCGCCGCACGCACCAGGGCGACGGCCGCGGCAAGACCGACGAACTTCGCTTCGCCCTCCGACGTGCCAACCATGACGCACGGCGCGCCGGCTTCAGCCGCCCCGCTCACGATGGCGCGAAGGACGTCGGCCGTGGAGAAGTTGAAGTGCCCGATGGCCCAGTGTTCCGCCCGCGCTCTGGCGAAGAAATCACGCAGTTCCATGGGTGTTCGCGATATCCATCACGGTCGCGGCCATCGAGAGCGCTTCGTCGGGCGGCAGGTTGCGTACGACGCTGATGATGTCCCGCCGCTGATACTCGGTGAACTTGTCGGTGCTCAAGAGATCCAGCAGCTCGGAAAGCCGGGCGTCCAGCGCGATGGCCGTCGCGCCCTGCATCGTGAGTTCGGCCGCGACCGCGCCCTCGTAGCGCGGATCGCCGGGTCCGATCTCCGCATACCCGACCTGTCCGTCGTGCTCCACGCGCACATGCGCGACACCGCTCGCTTTCCGTTTCTCCTTCACCGTCAGGTCGTCGTTGAAGATGATGATCATTTTGGGTTCATGCGCTGGTACGCCGGGTCCGTCTTGGCAAGCAATGATTCCACCAGTTCGCGGTCGGCTGCGGGCAGCAGTCGGTCGCCGCCCAGGTACGCGCCGCACGTCTCGGCCCAGTACTCGCCCGCCTTGGTGCTCGCCAGGCGCTGCGGGTCCGGATTCTTGATGTCCTCAACGTATTCGGAACGGTACCGGTTGGGGGCGCTCAACCGCTCCAGCACTTGTGCGTAGAGGCGGATGCGGTCCGGTTCCCCGAGGTCCGTGTTCCACGCCGGATCGCCGAAGTGGCAGATCTCGTGCCGCAGTTCTTGGGACAGGAACGTCGGCCCGTACGAGTCGGAGCTGGCCGTAAATACGATGCGGTGCCCCTCGCGGGTCATAGACGCCAGGAGTCTGTGCTCCTTGGCCGACATCCCATAGACATCCGGCATCTCCATCATCCGTCCGTCGTAGCTGACGTCCACGATCTGACGGGTGAAGCTCTGAGGCGCCGCTGCGAGCGCCTTCTTCATCGCGGCCGCGACACCGTGCTTCTTGAATCCCTCCACGGGGACCGGGACTCCCTCGGCGCGCGTCGGCTTCCAATGCGGCGGATTCTCCACGGTCTTCAGCATCTCCTCACCGACCTGCTGCCCGATCTCCAGCCGCAGTTTCGCCGTTTCCAGCTTCTCTATGCGCTCGGCGACCGTCGTGTACAGCTGGGCGTATTCCTCCGCCGGGAGCTCCGCGGGCAGAATGCCCGAAAGCGCGGACGCCATCACGCCCCAGCGCGCAAGCCTCTCCAGTTTCGCCCGCAGCGGGGACGGTGATGATTCCAGATTCATGTCAGGGTGATGAATCCGTCCACGATATGCTCGTTGACCAGTTCTTCAAGCCGCTCGCGTCCCATGTATTCCACGAAGATCTTGTTCCACAGCGCTTCCTGCTGGTGGTACAGGTACTTGACGCGATCGAGTTCCACGGTGGACATCAGCAGGTCGATGAGGTCGAAGCTCACCAACTCGCTCCGGCCCAGTGCCGGCACGTCGAACAGCTCGCCGACGAAATCCAGGCCCGTCCACCAGCCGAGGTCCAGTTCGCCCGGCTCGTGCCCCAGGATGCGCGACAGCCGCCCGAGGTCTTCTTCGGCACGCCACCAGTGGTCGGCTTCGGGGTTCACGTGCGGTTCGAACAGCCGGAAGTCGTCCGCGTTCTCTTTGGCGAGGTACCGCTGGACGACGCGCCACGCGACTTTCCCGCCGTCAGGCAGTGGCGTGGTAGTGACGTCACCACGCAAGAGCGACCGGAAGATGCCGGAGAAGTCCGCGGCCCCCATGAAGCTCCGGAACAGGTTGGCGTAGAACGGCACTTCGTGCAGGTAGTGTAAGAGGAGCGTGAACAGCCGCAGCGTCTCGCCCGGCGTGTCCAGCTTGATGGGGATGATGAAGATGATGCCGTATTCCTTGAGGTGCGAGACGTTGTGGTACTTCTTCTTGAGGAATTTCTCCGCCACCGCCGCCCATTTGGCGTCCAGGATGACCAGCTCCACGTCGCGATCCTCGAAGTCGTCCGGCGTCAGCGCGCGGTAGCCGACGTCGAAGAACTGGTGCATCCACTCTTCGGTCTGCGTGAACCGCAGCGACGCCATCACCGATGCGAATCCCTCGCGGTCCAGAAGCTCGCGGACGTTGGTGTACCCGAAATGCTCCAGCAGGTTGTGCGGCGGGTACTTCTCCAACAGCGACGCGGCGTGGTCGCGCTTCATGAACATGCCGCGCGGCGGTGTGTAGACCCTCAGGACCGTCTCACACAGCTTCCGGCATGCCTCGGACATGACCGACAGGTCGGGCTTGCCCAGCATCGTATAGAGTTCCACGTCCAGATGGCCCAGCCGCTCGATGAGCGCGGCGCGCACCGTCTCGGCTCCGTCCAGGTGCGTCAGCCCGAGTCCCGACATGGTCTGCTCCACGACGATGTCGTTGGCGCGGACGATGTCTTCCATCACGCCTTCCTGGCCGGTGAGCTCGTCCATCTTGCGTTCCAAACCCAAGAGCACCGCCGGAGGGGTGCGCATCATGTGGGCCAGCCGGTTGATGGGATCCTGTTGCGCAGGCATCACCTACAGTGTACCAAATCAAGCCGTTTCAGGGGTCTTGACTTTCTATGCATGGTATGCTACACTATACTCATGCTGGTAGCGGGTCCGTGTGGGGCCCCCGGCGGCGGCTTCAAAACCCCGCCCACCAGCACCGCTCTTATCAATTCGTCATCCCTCCACCGGGAGAACCCGTGAAGAAGACGAGCGACTTTCTCTAGCACTGAGGGCATCAAGCCCATCAAGCACAGCTCCGCTGATACGGAAACGGCGATGACATCACGGCGCAAGGCGCCGTGACGAGCCCAACCCAGGCAGCGGGCAACCACGATCGATGACTCCTCGACAAAGGAGTCCCCGAAAGGGTGAACCCCGAGATACCTCGCCACTGAGCGCGAGACATCCTCGGGGTTCTTAATTTTTCGGAAGCGGCCGTTTCGCGACGGCAACGAGCGGCCACTGACCCGATTCACCCTTTGTGAGGATGCCGGCCTTGGCCCCGAATTGCATGACCACCGAGCTCGCGTTGGCCGTCCCGAACTGGACGGCTTTTTCGATATTGCCGGTCCTCATGTATTCGGCGAGGAATCCGGAATGGAACGCGTCCCCTGCACCGGTGCGTTCCACGACCTCCTGATTGGGAATGTCGGCGGAATAGACGAAGTGCCCGTCGGACACCAGGACACCGTGTCGCCCCTTGGTCATGATGAAGATGCCGCCGATGGCGTCGTCCATCTTCCGGAAGATGGCGTCCTCCTCGTTGTACGGAATGCCCGTAAGACGCGCTGCTTCCTCCTGGTTGACGCCGACGATGTCGAAATCCTTCCAGAATTGAGCCAGCGCGGCCAGGCCGAGTTCGATCTCGCGCCCGCCCGGGTTCGTGGCCAGATGTGTGCCGGTCTTCTTGGCCCACGTGACGACTGATTCAAGAACGTCCAGGCTCCCGACGGAGTCCACGTACATCCACTTCGCCCGCAACGAGTCCCAGGGGATGCGCCGCGCATCAAGCTCCGTCTTGCCGCGGTAGACCAGGATCGTCCGCTCACCGCCCGCTCCGACGAGGATGACCGAGTACTCGGTGATGTCCGCACCGTCGGTCTGGAAGTGCTTGGCATCCACGCCTTCACGCCGAAGCTCGTCCAGGATGGCGGGAGCGTTGTGGTCACGACCGACCGCGGCGATGCACGCGGTGCGGTAGCCCTGCCGCGCGAACGTGACGGCCGCGTTCGTACCGCCCCCGCCGGACGCGAACACGACCCGCGAGACGCCCACCTTGGAACCGAACGGCAGGCAGATGCCCTGCCCCGCGTCGAACGACGCGTCCGTGACGACACGGAAGGAGTCGGACGTCAGAAACACGTCCTGCGTCGCGGAACCGATGGCTATGATATCGAAGTCCATAGTGCCTTGAGCGCGGCCGCCGGGTCAGGCGACCGTACGACGTACGAACCCGAGACGAGCACGCCCGCGCCCGCCGCGGCGCAGAGCGGGGCGGTGTCGGGAGTGATGCCGCCGTCGACCATCACGGTCTGGTGCGGATGGTTCGCGTGGTAGAGCCGGATGCGTTCGGGCACCTCGGGGAGGAACGCCCGACCCTGCTCGCCGGGGTGCACCGTCATGAACTGGACGAAATCCGCGGTGCCGTTGACCGCGTCCAGCTTCTCAAGGGGCGTCTCCGGATTGATGGCGGCGCCCAGCTCCTTCTGACAGCCATGTGCGTGCTCGGCGAGCGTCGAGAAGTCTTCGGTCGTCTCCACGTGGACGATCATCCGCCGTGCGCGGGTGCCGCGCCACGGCTCACAGGCGGCGACGGGGTCGGCGACCATCAGATGCACGTCGAATTCGACGGGAGTTTCCAGTCGCCGGATCTCCTCGTGGCCCGTTATCGTGCGCATGGGCACGAACACGCCGTCGGCTATGTCCAGGTGGACGCGCCGCACGCCGGCCCGCTCGAAGATGTGCACGAGCCGCACGAACTCCTCGGGGTCGTGCGTGAGGATGGCGGGGACGATCTCAATATTTCGCGAGGCGGCGCACATGGCGTGGTTCTTCGGAGAACGGGGTGTCCAGCCAGAGTTTAAGCACGTGCTTGGCGTCGT
>DATJZE010000068.1:0-10972 GCA_035499235.1 Minisyncoccota bacterium
GCCGGAACCATCACCGTTACGGGGAGCGTGTCCTACAACACCGGCACCCTGACCTACACCTCCGGCACGGTGACCACCACCGGTTCCACCCTCACCGTCGCCGCCTCGGCGACCCTGGATACGAACGGCATCACGTGGAGCAGCGTGACCATGTCGGGAGACGGCACATATACGCTTTCTTCGGACCTGACCCTGAATGGAACGCTGAGCCTTGGCGCGTCGACGAACGTAACGACGATCAACGGCTCGAATATCCACGACGGCGGTAGCTTGACTTTTGCCGGCACGACGGGCAACACCGCAGGAACGACTCCGATCGTGCTCAATGGCACGGGAACATGGTCCGCTACGGGGCCTTGTTCCGGTGGCGGTGGCATACGGAATGATCTCACCATCGACACCGCCGGTACCATCACCATTTCCGGCACCGTCTGCTACAACACCGGCACCCTGACGTACACTTCCGGTACGGTGACCACCACGAGCTCTACCCTGAACGTCGCTGCCTCAACCACCCTCGACACCGACGGCATCGGGTGGAACAACGTGACGCTGTCGGGCACGAGCACGGACACGCTCTCTTCCGATCTCACCGTCAACGGCACCTTGACGGTCTCCGGTATCACGACGTTCGGCGGTTCCGGTGGGCTGGTCCTCGGTTCCGCATCCACCTGGGCGGGCTCCAGCGCCGTCTCCTTACGCGGCTCACTGACCCTGGGTTCTGGCATGACCCGCACGTACACCGGAGACCTGACGTTCACCTCGACGTCCGGCACCACGACCATCACTCCCAACGGCACCTCGCTTGCCTCCGCCCTCACGTTCAACGGGGTGGGCGGCACGTGGCAGCTGGGCGGCGACCTAATCACCACCGGTGCGGTGACCCTGACGAACGGCACCCTGGACGCCGACGGTAAGAACCTGACCGCTGCCTCATTCTCGTCCGCGAACGGCAACACCCGCGTCATCACCATGGGGGACGGCACCTGGACGCTCACCGGCACCGGCACGGTCTGGGACACCTCGACCACCACCGGCCTCTCGCTCACCCCGGACGCCTCAACGGTCAAGATCGACGACGCCTCCTCGGCCGGCAAGACCTTCAGCGGGGGAGGCATGACGTACGACACGCTCCAACTTACCGGTGCCGGCACCGGCGCCTTCACCATCGCGGGCAACAACACCTTCACGACCTTCACGTTGGACACCCCGCCGCACGTCTTGGATTTCACCGGCGGCACCACGAACACCGCCTGCACATGGAACCTGTCGGGCACCGCCGGCAACGTGAACACCGTCACCAGCACGGACACGACGGCGTATACGCTGGTCTCGAGCTGCCCCGGCACGTCGACCGTGGATTATGTCACGGCGTCCTACCTCACCGTGACGCCCGCGGGCTCACTGATCCTCGGCCCGAACTTCGTGGACAACGGCAACAACAGTGGCCTCGTCGCATCGGGCCACCGTAGCCAGCACCCCGAGGACGCCACGGCCTCTACGCCTACGCCCACCCCGACTCCCGCCCCGTCTCCCACCCCTGAAGCAACCCCGACTCCGACCCCCACGCCCACGTTCACGCCGATGCCCCCCGGCACGTACACTCCCGTCGAGAGCACTTCTACCCCCGCTCAGTACGGACTGCACGAAGGCCAGACCATCTCCGCTGTCGGGTCCAATGATCCCGACGTCTACATCGTCAACCAGTACGGCTACAAGCGCCTCTTCCTGAACCCCATCATCTTCTCGTTCTACGGCCATCTCGGCGGCTTCAAGGATGTGACACCCGTCGTTCCCACGACCCGGGACTCGTTCGTCACGTCCGGTCTGTTCCGCAACTGTGAAACCGACGACCAGGCCGTCTACGCGGTCGAGGTCACCGGCGAGGACACCGGCACCCTGCACCACGTCGCCATGACGGGCGACCAAGCCGCCGCCGAGGACCCCGGTTTCTTCCAGAAGGTGTTCTGCATCAACACGCACGAATTCAACTGGTACCCGAAGGGAACCGACTATACGGACCTGAGCCAGGTACCGGTTTACCAGCGGTAAGAAAGCGGTATACTGAGCGGAGCATATGCCGCTGGATGAATTCCGCACGGTCCGCATCGAAAAGCTCGAACGGCTTCGCACAGCCGGGGTTGACCCGTATCCCATCTCGACGACCCGCACGCACCGCATCGACGATGCGCTCGCACAGTTCGTCACGCTCTCCGGATCGCACGCGACCGTGACGGTCGTCGGACGAGTGATGGCGCAACGCGCGCACGGCGGCATCACGTTCGTGGACCTGGACGACGGTTCAGGTGCTCTGCAGGTGTTGTGCAAAGAAGATTCGCTGGGCGGCGACGCGTACCGCCTGTTCACCGAAACCGCCGACATCGGGGACTTCCTTGAATGCACGGGGACCATGTTTGACACCAAACGCGGCGAGCACACGCTCGAGGCATCCTCGTGGCGCATGCTGTCCAAGGCGATCCGCCCGCTGCCGGAGAAATTCCACGGACTGGTGGACGTCGAAGAACGCTACCGCCAGCGGGCGTTGGACATCCTCTTGAAGCCCGACGTGAAAAAGGCGTTCGTCACGCGGTTCCGCATCCTGGACCTCGCACGGCAGTTCTTCCGCGAGCACGGGTATACCGAAGTCGAAACGCCCATCTTGCAGCTCATCCCCGGCGGCGCGACGGCTCAGCCGTTCGCCACGCACCTCAACACGCTGGACCTGGAACTGTTCCTCCGCGTGGCCCCCGAGTTGTATCTCAAGCGTCTCTTGGTCGGGGGTATGGAACGCGTCTTCGAGCTCGGCAAGAACTTCCGGAACGAAGGCATGGACCGCGAGCACAATCCCGAATTCACGATGCTGGAAGCATACGCTGCGTACCAGGACCATGAATGGCTGATGACGCTGACCGAGGAATTCATCATCTGGACGGCGACCCAGCTGTTCGGGAAGCCCGAATTCACGTACCAGGGGACGACCGTGACGCTGGCGAGCCCCTTCCGTCGCATGACGTTCGACCAGCTGGTGCACGAAGCGTGCGGACTGGATTTCGATGCCGCGAGCGTCAAGGAATTCGCCGCCAAGGCGAAGGAGTTGAACATCGTCGTGGACAAAGCGATGACCAAGGCGAACATCGCCGATGAGATCTACAAGAAGACGCTTCGTGCGCGCATGATGGAGCCGGTGTTCGTCACCGGACATCCGCTGGAGATTTCGCCGCTGTCGAAGCGCACCGCTCCGGGTGCGGATACGGTCGCACGGTTCCAGCTCATCATGGGCGGCTTCGAGCTGGCCAACGCCTTCGCCGAACTTAATGATCCGTTGGATCAGGCGGAACGATTCGCCGGACAGGCCACGCTGCGCGAAAAGGGAAGTGAGGAGGCGCACCGGGTGGATGACAACTATCTTGAGGCGATGGAGTACGGCATGCCGCCGGCCGCCGGCATCGGCATCGGCATGGACCGCCTCTGCGCGCTGTTCACCGATTCCCGATCCCTGCGCGACATCCTGCTGTTCCCGCTCATGAAACCACGCGACTGACCATGCTGGACATCAAATTCATCCGCGAGAATCCGGACACGGTGAAGCAAGCGATGAAGAACCGCGGCGTCGACGTGGATATCGACGCGATCCTGAACGCAGATCAGGTACGATTGGATGTCTTACAACGTCTTGAAGAACGTCGCTCCGCGCACAAGAAGGGGACCGCACCGAGCGATGACCTCAAGAAGGAGAAGCAGGAAATACGGGAACTCGAAGAGCGGTTGCGGACCGCGGAAGATGCTGTTGATGCGGCGCTGGCGCCGTTGCCGAACATCCCGCTGGACGACACACCGGTCGGCGCCGATTCATCTGCGAACGTCGTCGTGCGCGAGTGGGGGACCAAGCCCGAGTTTGCGTTCACCCCGAAGCACTATCTGGACATCGCGGAGAAGCTGGGCATCGTGGACACCGAAACCGCCGGTACCGTATCGGGCACGCGGTTCGGCTATCTGCTGGGCGGTGCGGCGATGCTGGAGTTCGCGCTGCTGCACTACGCCGTCTCGCGACTCACCGACGAGTCGTTCGTGGACGGGCTCGTGCATGCTGCCGGGCTGCCCCTCGTGGCCAAACCATTCCTGCCGGTCATCCCACCCGTGCTCATCCGTCCCGAGATGATGAAGGCGATGGGATTCTCGGAGCGCGCGGGCGCGGACCGCGGCAATGACGAGATCTACTATCTGCCGAAAGACGAACTGTACCTGGTGGGTACGTCCGAACAGTCCGTCGGCCCCTATCACTACGGCCGCATCCTGAACGCGGAAGACCTGCCATTGCGATACGTCGCGTTCTCCACCTGCTTCCGCCGCGAGTCCGGGGCTGCGGGCAAGGACACTCGCGGCATCCTTCGCGTCCACCAGTTCGACAAGCTGGAAATGTTCACGGTCTGCGAACCGGCCGCGTCTACCGACGAACACCGGCTGCTTTTGGCGGCCGAAGAAGCGCTCATGCAGGGACTCGGTCTGCACTACCGGGTCGTGCGTTTATGCACGGGTGATATCAGCCCCGCGTCGGCTGCGACGTATGACATCGAGACCTGGATGCCGGGCCAGGACGAATACCGCGAGACGCACTCGTGCAGTAATACCACCGACTACCAGGCGCGGGCGCTGAAAACGCGGTTCAGGAAGGCTGAACGCAAGCCTGAGCTCGCGCACATGCTCAACGGGACGGCATCGGCGATGGGGCGCATGATTATCGCGATCCTGGAGCAATATCAGAACGAGGACGGAAGCGTCCGTGTGCCCGAGGCGCTCCGTCCGTACATGGGCGGGCGGGACACTATCCTGTGACCGGTTCTACGCGCATCCGGAGCACCTCCCACGACGACCCTGTGGGGCATGCCCGTCGACGGCGGACATTCCGCCGCCGGCTCATCATGTTCGGGTCGGTTCTGGTGGTGTGCGGTGCGGGTGTCTGGGGCGGTCATCTCGTGTTGAGCAGATTGCCGCGGGCGGCAGAGGCGACGCCGACACCGCGGCAGCCGCTCGGAATCTGGTGCCGTGCCGATGAATGTCAGTTTTGGGATGCGAGTGGAACGCGGTGGGGTTCGGTCGTCCGTTCCGTCGGCCCCCTGCTTCTGCTCGTGGACGATTTACGAACGACCGACGAAGCGCAGGCCGGACTGGTTGCGGGCATCCTGGCTGCGGTGGACGGGCTTCCGTCGATGGGTCTGCGTGCGGTTTCGGTGACGCTGCCCGATGCCGAACCGGGCGGCATCCATATCACGACCTCCGCCGGCTATGACCTGTACATGGATGCGCTCGGCGACGTGCCCGACCAACTCTCCACCCTTGCGGTGTTCGTAGCCGACCGCGCCAAGGACCCGACGTTCAAGCCGCAGTATCTGGACCTTCGTACCCCCGGTCATGTCTATTTCAAGTAGGGTATTGACATCTATTGTCCGTTTTGCTATACTTACTCCATAGGGTAGGTACCCTATGTTCATTACTACTCCGGACCTCATCACCTCCGAGGTTCGGGAAAAGCCAATTAATCCGCAGTATTCCGGCACTCAAGTCAGATAGACCAGGCCGTACGCAGTACTCAGCAGATTGACCCGTCTCGAGACAGTTTGCAGTGATGGTTGGCTTTTCCCGACACTCAGAGCAAAGCGCCCCGCAAGGGGCGTTTTGCGTTCATCGCGTGATATGCCAGACGAAGATGGAGTTGCCGACCACGGTCGTCGGCGTGTAGTCCAACAGCCAGCGGTACGCGCCCTGCCCGTCGGAGCGGAAGACCGATTCCTGGAAGAACGTCGCCGAGACCGCGATCCAGCCGTCGGAGCGGTTGCGCCGGATGAAATCAGCGGCATCCTTCCAATCCGATCCCGTCGTCCACACGTATTTGGTGCCCAGATAATATGACGGATCGGCCCAGCCGAAGTAATCCAGCGATACCGCGCGGATATGGTTGTCGTCCAGATAGATGCCCAGACGTTTGATGTCCTGTCCCCAGTCCAGGTTGGAATCCGTCACGTACCGGTAGCCCCCCGACGGCCCACCGGCGATCTGGTTGAAGTAGGTCAGGTAGAACGGGTACACGTTCACGGATTCGAAGACGTACCAGCCGACCAGAAGCCCGATGGTGACGGCGAACAATCTGACCATTCCGGGGTTATGTCGGCGCAGCCAGTCATGCATGACCCCGACGCGCCCGGCGACCAGCATGATGGTGAACGGATACACCGGCAACAGATGCCGGATGCCGATGTTCAGCGTGCTCTGCATGGATACCGCCCAGTAGATGATGAGCCACAGGACCCACACCCATTCGTCGGCGTTCCGTGTCCACCAGGTGCCGTTCTTCGGCTCACCGGCGTGGCGACGCCGGTGGAACGCGAACGCAGTGACGGCGAACGCCAGCAGGATCCACCAGGCGATCGGCTCCTTGAGAAGGTAGATGATGGGGAAGTACCAAACGCCGCCGCTGGTGACGACCCGGCCCATCCAGTAAATCGTGTTGCCGCCCGATTCGCGTTGGGCGACCATCGCCAGTCCCAGGCCCCAGTGGCCTGCCGCACGGATGACGGGCTTGTCGGACGCCCAGACGACGGCTTTCTGCAGGATGCCGGTCGGATGCGCGCCGAGGATGGCGATCGTATCGGTGTGCTGCTTGGCGGCCGGTTCATGGAGGGTCTGGACGAAGTACAACGGCCAGACGAAGAGGATGAACGATGCGGCGCCGATGGCGACGGCGTAACCGACCGTGCGGGCGGCGTTCTTCCATGCGCGCGAGGAGCCGATATGACCGTCCAGTCCCCAGAGGAACGCGACGACGAGGAAGAACGGCCCCAGGAGCGCATCGTTGAATTTGCACACCAGCGCGATGCCCAGCGTCAGCGCGGACCAGACGAACGGCCACCCGCCGGGACGCCTGAGGAACCGCACGAAGAAGTACGTCGCCAGGACCGCGCCGGTGGCCGCAGCCATGTCGGTTGTCACCAATCGCGCATGTGCCAGGATCGTCGGCGAGAACGCCAGGAGGACGACCGCCAGAAGCGCGCTCTTTTCCCCGTATCGCTCGGATGTCCAGCGCCACACAAGCCAACATGCCACGAGGAAGAAGATCAGCTCAGGCAGTCGCGCGAACGTCTTGACCGTATCGGCATTCAGGCCGGAATGGAAGATGAGATTGCGGCCGAACTCCCACTGGCCGTTCACGTCCGTCATCCACATCGTCGTGGCGAACACCGATGCGGGCACGTGCAGGAGCGAGACGGAAAGCCCCGCCAAGTCCTTCACCAGCGGAGGATGCTCGGGGTTCAACCGGTAATCCAGCTGACTCACGTACGAGTAGCCCGCGCCGATGTGCGGCACTTCATCAACGACAGGCGCATCGTCACGCGAGGAGAGCACCGCCAACACCGTCGCGCATGCGACGATGACCACGGCGGCTGCAGGAATGGAGACGAATCGGCGGAGGTTCATGGCTCAAGCGAGAAGACTGCGGCACCGTGCGGGATCCGCGTATGCCCGACCTGATCGGGAAGGAGGTACTGCACATGATGCGCCGCCTGGCCCGCTGCGGTCCAGGTGTCGGTCAGGTACATCACCGGCTGGGCCGGCATCGGGATGCCGTTCACCAGCACACCCCCCGCGTTCACGATGACGTACTTGAGCGTCGCGGGAGGCAGTGCATTGATGTGCCGTGCGATGTCGGTGTAGTCCTGGTTGAACGCGCCGGCGACCTGGGGATCCTGTCCCCACTGGACGAAGTACCGATGCGCCTCGCAGACGCCGATGGCGACCATGAGCGCCACCACCGCGACACCGACCGCCAGCGTCCCGTGGTAGAGACCACGGGCGGCGTATGATTTCTTCAGCCACACGTAGAGCCAGTTCAGACCCACCGCCGTCATGATGGCGACCGCCGGCGCGACGATGATGGACCTCAGCGCGTGCGGGATGCCCTCGTTGGAGAGGATTTCGGGGACGAGACCGATGGCGAACCACGACAAGAGCAGCGTCTGCACGACACCGGGATGTCCGCGCGTGCGCCACGAATGGAAGAAGCGCCATATGGTGTGCAGGAGTCCCGCGGCGAACAGCGCGGCGACCGGCCAGAACAGGATCGGCATGCCGGAGATGTTATGTCGCCAGTTGAAGTCGCCGACGGCGAAGAACATGCCCAGCGTCTTGACGGTGTTCTGTGCGACCGCGAGCACCGGGTTGGCGGCGCTGAACACCGATATCTGGGACGTCCGTCCGGTGAAATCCGCGGGATGCGCCACGAAGTACGACGCGAGCGGGAGCACGACCAGGATCGCGACGCCGACCATCAGTGCGACGCCGCCACCCAGTTGTTTGCGCGCGAATTCGAATTTGCCGTGCGAAAACGCGGCGCGGAGCGCCATCCAGTAGGCGACGAGCACCAGGAGCACTGCCAGCGGCATGACCCGGAACGCGATGTAGGAATAGAACCCGAGGCCGAACATTAGACCGGAGAGGAACCAATGCCAGAGGCGGTTCGTCTCCAAACCCTTGTAGAGCTCGTAGAATCCCCAGACCGCGAACATCGGTGCCAGGATCGCCCGGAACCCGATGCGCGAGAAATTGACGTGCCAGAACCCGGTCGCCAGGAAGAACGCGGCCATCGCCGCCAGCTCCCAGGAATCGAACATGCGGCGCGCGAGGAGATAGACGCCCAGGACCGTCAGGATGCCGATGATCGCCGAGGTGAGTCGGAGCGAGAACGCGGTGTTGCCGAAGTAGTGGATGGGAACCGATGCAAGGTCCGCGTACAAGCCCTCCTCGCCGTTGTTGTACGGGTAGAACACCGGAAACGTCTTCGTGTTCCATGCGTTGATGGCTTCGTTGCCCACCATCGCCTCGTCTGGATACAGCCCGGGCGGCGTGTCATGGAGCCCGTACAAACGGAATCCGCCGGCTACCACGAGGATCCCCACCAGGACGAGCAATTCGGTTCGCTTCATTGCCCACATTGTAGCACGCGGTGTGCTACAATGGTTGTGCATGAACGAAATCGAAGAACTGGAGCGACAGCTCCAACAGAAACGAGCCGAACAGGGGATCGAGTCCGCCGCGCCCTTTGAGCGTGCCGAAGTGCATCAGGCGGTCGGCGAGCGCATCCAGCAGTCGGTACCGAACTACCAACCCAAGTCCGCTCCGGCGCAGGCGGCCGGTACGCCGAGCTGGCAGGATCCGGCTCTGGTGAGCGCGGTGCAGCAGCTGGTGAACGTGGCGTTCACGCAGAACGTGCAGGCGGCCATCGATCAGGCGGTCGCATCCGGGAATCCCGCGCTCATTGACGCGTTGCATGACGTGCTTGCCGACGAACTGCACCAGCAACTGCTGGAACGACAGAAGATCCAGCCCGCTCCCTGATGTCACTTATCACGCTCGTACTTTTGGCGCTCGTGGCGGTCATCCTGGCCGTCGCGGTGCTCATCATCGTCAATGGACTCCGCTCCCGCGGTTCACTGGCGCGTTCGCTGGATATGCGGTTGCTGCTGTTCCTGTTGCCCCGGTTCGCCCCGGAGGGTGGGGAACAGGACATCCGGAAACTGATCGCGGTGATGGAACAGCTGTACGCGTCGATCGCGAATCTGCATACGAAGGGATGGAACAAGTTCCTCTACGGCGACCCGTACCTCGTCCTGGAGCTGGCAGTGCACCATATCGGCGAGCAGATCCACTTCTATGCGGCGGTGCCGTCCACGTTCGCGGACCAATTCGAGAAACAAATGACGGGAGTCTTCCCCGCCGCCACGGTCATCCGCTCGCCCGATTACAATATCTTCAACCCGACGGGGGGTTCGGCCGGTGCCTACCTTACACTCCGCGAGGATCCCATCTTGCCGGTGCTGACATACACCGAGCTTCCCGGGGACCCGCTCGGACCGCTGGTGAGCGCCATGGGCAAGCTGGAGAAGGAGGGCGAAGGCGTCGCCATCCAGGTCGTGGTGCGTCCTTCGGGCCGCCAGTCGATCCGTAAACTCGCGTCCGACACCGCGCGGCAGATGCAGGCGGGCAATGATTTCCAGAAAGCGCTCAAACTCGCCAAGCACCCGCCGAAGAAGGAGGAAAAGAAGGACGCGGAAGCCGCCGTGCAGGAAGCGCCGAAGGTGGCGACCGAATTCGAGCAGAAACTCATCAGCGCACTGCAGTCCAAGGCGTCGCGGCCGCTGTTCGACTGCAACATCCGCGTGCTCGCATCCGCGCCGGTTCCCGAACGTGCCGAACAGATCCTGGCCGACGTGACCGGCGCGTTCTCGCAGTACGCGTCGCCGGACCGGAACGGGTTCTCCGTGAAGAAACTCACGGGCAATGCGTTGGAGCGGTTGGAATTCGCGTTCGCGTTCCGTCAGTTCGACGAGAGGCAATCCATGCCGCTCTCCGCGGAGGAGCTGACGAGCATCTACCACTTCCCCGTCGGTTCTCTGGTCCTCCCGAAGGTGAAGTTCGCCAACTTCAAGACGGCAGAACCCCCGCCCGGCATGCCGGAAACAGGAGTGGCGTTCGGCATGAACGAGTACCGCGGTCAGGACACGCTGTTGCGGCTCTCGCGCGACGACCGGCGGCGGCACATGTACATCATCGGGCAGACCGGTACCGGCAAGACGGTCACGATGCAGTCCATGATCCCGCAGGACCTTGAGAACGGCGACGGCATCACCGTCCTGGACCCGCACGGTACGTTCGCCGAATGGGTGCTGGCCAATGTGCCGAAGGAACGCGTGCAGGATGTCATCTATTTCAATCCTGGCGATACCGCATACCCGCTCGGACTGAACATGCTGGAGTTCGACCCCTCCAATCCGCAGGAGAAGACGCTCATCATCGACGAGCTGTTCGAGATCATCTCGAAGCTCTACGACCTCAGCGTATCGGGCGGGCCCATGTTCGAGCGGTACTTCAAGAATGCCCTGTTCCTCCTGATGGACAATTTCGAGCGCCGGGTACCGACGCT
>DATJZE010000069.1:0-3537 GCA_035499235.1 Minisyncoccota bacterium
TACGCCGAAGGGCTGGATGCGGACATTTCCGGCCTGCGTATCGGCATCCCCGATGAATACTTCGGCGAAGGGCTCGCACCCGAAGTCAATGAACGGGTGCAGGCGGGCATCAAGGCGTTGCAAGCGGCGGGCGCCCGGATCGTCAACGTCTCGCTGCCGCATTCCGCATATGCGCTCGCCGTGTACTATATCGTCCAACCGTGTGAAGTGTCGGCGAACCTCGCGCGGTACGACGGCATCCGCTACGGACACAGCACGAAGAACGCGGAGAACCTGCTTGAGGTGTACACCAAGTCGCGCGCCGAGGGATTCGGTCCCGAACCGTTGCGTCGCATCATGTTGGGCACCTATGCGCTCTCGGCCGGATACTTCGACGCCTATTATCTGAAAGCGCAGAAGGTCCGTGCGCTCATCGCGAGGGATTTCGAGGATGCGTTCAAGCACTGCGATGTCATCGCCGGACCGACGTCGCCGACGGTCGCGTTCAGACTCGGAGAACGTTCCGACGATCCGCTCGCGATGTATCTGTCCGACATCTACACCGTTCCCGCGAACCTCGCGGGCATCCCTGGTATTTCGGTGCCGGTCGGTGTCGGCCGAGAATCCGGCATGCCCGTCGGGCTGCAGCTCCTCGGTCCGATGTGGGGCGAATCCGCGATCCTGCGCGCGGCATGGCACGTGGAAGAGGGGATGAAGGACTAGACCATGGACTGGTACACATCCATCAGCGATGCGCTCATATCACTGGCCCGCTCGGCCTGGGACGGTTCATGGACGACGTCGCTCGCTGACATCAGATCCCAGCTTGCGGCGTTGCCGTCGAACGCCAACTACCTGACCGGCGTCTCCATCGCACAGATCGCGGCTGCGGCGATTTCGGCTGTCTTCGTGTTCGTGATCGTGGTCGCCATGGCGCGTCGTCGCGCATTGGTCGCGGCTCCCTCCGGAGAAGCGGCGGGTGCATCCGTACCGGAACGCAACGGACCCCTGCGCCAACGGTGGGAGGCGGTCATTGCGCGCCTGGGATCCACCCACGAAGCAGACTGGAAGGTCGCGGTCATCGAAGCCGACAAACTCGTGGACGATGCGATGTCATCTCACGGCTATGCCGGCGAGTCGTTCGGCGACCGGCTGATGAACATCGAGCCGGGCGCGTTGGTGTCGCTGGACGGACTCTGGTGGGCGCACCGCATCCGCAACCGTCTCGCGCATGAGCCGGATTTCTTCCTGCGCTACACCGAGGCGCGCCAGGCACTGTCCTACTATGAGCAGACGCTCCGCGAGCTGAATCTCGTCTGAGACCATGCGACGCCGTTCCATCCTGCTGGTCATCGTGATCGCGACGGTCCTGGTCGCGGCATCCGCGGCCGATGCGTGGTATTTGGACGGACGCATCGTACCGCATACCAGCATCGGCGGGGTCGCCGTCGGCGGCGAGACGCGGGAGGCCGCGACCGCGACGGTCCAGGATGCCGTCGACGGTATCACCCAGATATCGCTGGATGTTGACGGGGCTCCCCAGCTCATCGACCCCGACAGCATCGGGTTCGACGTCGATCTGACCGCCGCCGTGGATGCCGCCTACGCCCGCGGGCACACCGGCTCCGTCGTCCGACGCCTCTGGGAGCGTGTCTCGTCGCTGTGGAGCGCCCACGTCATTCCTGCGCCGGTCCGGCTGGATGATGCCGCGCTCCAACGGCAGGTGTCCGACATCGCTGACCTCACCGGAGTCCCGGGCCGCGACATCCGCCTGTCGGTGTCGGGTTCGCGCATCACCGTGCTCACGGATACGGCCCCGGGGCGGAGCATCGATCAGGAGGCGGCCATCTCGAGCATCGTGGGTTCTCTGCGCGACCTGGACCGGCAGCCGATCCACCTTTCGCTCCAGGACCAGGTTCCGCATGCGGATCCCGCGTCCGCACCCGAGGCGCTCAAGGATGCACAATTGATGACGTCGCGCGCACTGACGTTGCAGTATGAAGACGCGCAGTTCTATTTGAGCCGCGAGAAACTCGCTTCGTGGCTGACCAACACGTATGACGGCGACCGCCTTGTCGCTTCATTGGACCGCGATAAGATCGCGACCTACGTCACCACGGTCGCGACCGCACTGAACGTGGCGCCGGTTCCGCCCCAGTTGCAGACCGACCAGGGCCAGGTGACGGGCTTCACGCCGTCGAAAGTCGGCCGCTCCGTCCAGGAGACCAAGCTCATCGATCTATTGGTCGCCACCATCACCGCGCGCACGACCGGCGGCACCGGCCTGCCTGCGCAGGCAGGCGACACGCTCACGATCCCGGTCGAAGCGACCCAGATGTCACCGCTCGGACTTGACTCGGCGTCCGGCATCCGCGAGCTCATCGGAACCGCGACGACGCCGTTCACCGGCTCGCCGAAGAACCGCATCTCCAACATCAAGAACGGTGTCAAATTCATCTCGGGCGCCATCGTCAAGCCGGGCGAAGAATTCAGCACCCTAGGGCGTCTCGGTACCGTGGACAACACGACCGGCTATCTGCCCGAGCTGGTCATCAAAGGCGACCGGACCCAACCGGAGTTCGGCGGGGGACTCTGTCAGGTGTCCACGACGCTCTTCCGCGCGGTTCTGAACGCTGGCCTGCCCATCACGATGCGGCAAAACCACAGCTATCGGGTTTCGTACTATGAGAAGGACGGCAACGGCAATACAATCGGGCCGGGCCTGGACGCGACCATCTATGATCCGACGCCGGACTTCCGGTTCGTCAATGATACCGCGGATCCCATCATGATCATCGGCTACGTCATCGGCGACAAGGTGACGTTCGAACTCTACGGCACCAAGGACGGCCGGACGAGCCAGATCATCGGACCGAAGCTGTTGACCGAGACGCCGTCGGGTCCTCCCATCTATATACCGTCCACCGACGTGCCCGTCGGCGTCACGCGTCAGGTTGAGACGCCGCACCCGGGCGGCTCGGCGGTCGCGACCTACATTGTGACGTATGCGGACGGGCATCAGGTCACCAAAGTGTTCCACAGCTATTACCGCCCCTGGCCGGCGCAGTACCTCGTCGGCGTCGCCGCGCTTCCCAGCCCCTCGCCGTCTCCCTCTCCGGTCGCGGTGCAATGATATGCTTTTAGTCAAAACACAACTGAAACCGAGCGCAGTGGAGGGTTTCGGTATTTTTGCTGTCGATAAGATCGCGAAAGGCACGAGTGTGTGGAAATTCGACCCGCGGTTCGATCTGGTGTTTGAACCGGAGGATGTCGAGAAGATGGAACCGCTCCAACGCGACATGATGCAGCGGTACGCGTATCTGTCGATCGACTCAAAAAAATACGTCTACTGCGGCGATGACGGAAGATTCATGAACCATTCTTCCACGAAGAATAATCTTGATGTGGTGCAGTTCCCGGGTGAACCGGAGACACGAGGCGTTGCCAATCGCGATATCGAATCGGGCGAAGAGATTCTCATCAACTACCGCTCGTTCGATGCCGTCGATGCGACGAGCGACGAGCCGTACCTAAACAGCTGATCAATGAAGAAACACA
>DATJZE010000070.1:0-8796 GCA_035499235.1 Minisyncoccota bacterium
GCTCCGCATCGAGGCGTTCATCCGCCTCAACCCGGGCAACGCGTTCGTGGTCTACAAGAAGGCCATCCTGGACGCCCCGAAGAACCAGAAGCGCCTGATCATCGCGGAGCTCATCCCGCAGGCGCTCCGGAAGCTGAAGGCGGAGGGCGCTCTCAACGGCCACGTCCTCAAGGGGCTCCGCGGGACGTTCACCGTCCTGGCCGGGCAGAAGGCCCCGGTCGCCGAGGACATCCTCGCGGCCGTCAGCTAGTCCCAAGGGGGTGCAGAGATGCACCCCCTTGCTTCTTTTTTATTCTCGTGCTATACTATGTCGCTCATGCGTGAACGGCTTGTTCAATTCATTTCCGACGCCCAGCAGGCGGGCATGACGTCCCGGCAGACCGCCGAGGCGCTTTTGGCCGCCGGGTGGGGCATGGAACAGCTCGTCTCCGCACTGGCCGTCGCACCGGCACCCGTCGTGCCGCAGCAGAATGGCACCGTCATCGAAGTCCGCGATCTGGTCAAACAGTACGGCACTCTGACCGCCGTTGACGGCATCTCGTTCGACGTCCAGCGTGGCGAAGTGTTCGGCATCCTCGGACCTAACGGCGCCGGCAAGACCACGACCCTGGAGATGATCGAGGGGCTCAAGCATCCGACCGCCGGCACCATCCATGTGGACGGCAAAGACGTGGCGCGCCAGACGGATGCCGTCAAACACGTCATCGGCGTCCAACTGCAGGCATCCACCTTTTTTGACGGGCTGTCGCTCTGCGAGATCATCGACCTGTTCGCGGCCATGTACGGCCGCACGGTGAACGCGATGGACCTCCTGGCGGACGTCGAACTGCAGGAAAAAGCGGCCAGCCAGGTCAAGGAGCTGTCCGGCGGGCAGAAGCAGCGCTTCTCCATCGCCGTGGCGCTGGTCAACGAACCCGTGGTGCTGTTCCTTGACGAACCCACGACGGGGCTCGACCCCCAGGCACGGCGTCACCTCTGGAACCTCGTACAGAAGATCAAGGCGCGCGGCACGACCGTGGTGCTCACCACGCACTACATGGACGAGGCCGAAGTGCTCTGCGACCGCGTCGCCATCGTCGACCAGGGCCGCATCATCGCCATCGACTCGCCCCGCGCGCTCATCCGCTCGCTGTTGGATGATGGTTTTTCGAAGCCCATCGTGCAGGAACAGGCGAACATGGAAGACGTGTTCCTCCACCTGACCGGCCACTCACTGCGCGAATAACTTATGGAAACCTTCCTGAAAATCACGAAGACGACGGCGCTGATGTTCGTCCGCAACCGGCAGGCGCTGTTCTTCACGCTGTTCATGCCGTTGATCATCATGATCATCTTCGGGCTCATCGGGTTCGACAAGCCCCAGCAGTACGACATCGGCGTGTCCGTCACCGCGCCGCAGCCGCAGACCCAGCAGTTCATCGACCAGCTCTCCGCGGTCGGCGTCTTCAAGATCCACCAGGCCGCGCTGGGCGATGAGCTCGCACAGCTCAAGGACGGCAACCGCACCGTCGTGTTGAGCATGCCGGCGAACTTCATCGACGGGGCGGGGACGAACACGCAGAAACTCACCGTCTACGTGAACGACTCCCAGCAGGCACAGGCGCAGGCGGTCCAGAGCATCCTGACCCAGTACCTGGACAAGACGAGCCTGGCTCTGGCGCATGCGCCGACGTACTTCTCGGTGGTGCCTCAGCACGTGGACTCGCGCAATCTTTCGTATATCGACTTCCTGCTCCCGGGGCTCATCGCCATGTCGGTGATGCAGATGTCCGTGTTCTCGGTGGCCTTCCTGTTCGTCCAGTACAAGGAGAAGGGCGTGCTCAAGAGACTGCTTGCGACGCCGCTCAAGCCATTCCAGTTCGTCGCCGCGAACGCCATCACCCGTCTGACCGTGTCCGTCGCCCAGACCGCCATCTTCATCGCGGTCGGTTTGCTGATGCTCAAAGCGACGATCGTCGGGTCCTACGCGCTCGTCCTGCTCGCCGTCATCCTGGGCGCGCTCATGTTCCTGGGACTCGGGTTCACCATCTCCGGCATGGCAAAAACCATGGAGTCGGTGCCGGTGTTCGCCAACCTGCTGGTCTTCCCGATGATGTTCCTGGGCGGCGTGTTCTTCCCGTTGAGCTCCATGCCCGACTGGCTTCAGACCGTCGCGAAGTTCCTGCCGCTAAGCTTCTTCTCGTCCGCGCTGCGGGACGTCATGACCAAGGCGGCCGGGCTGGGCGACATCAAGTGGGATCTTGTCGGCATGATCGTCTGGGGCATCGTCCTCATCACCGCGGCGACCTACTCGTTCTCCTTCTCAGAACGCGAGCAATAAGGTAGACTCCGTCCCACGTTCCTTTGGAGGCACGATGGGAGCCATTCAGGTGTGCGCGGGCATGGACGAATATCTCGCCAGAGCTCTGGACGAGACGGTGGAACGGACGGGGACGCCCATCAGCACCGATGCGAAGGCATACGTTGTATTCTTGCTGCGGAGCCAGCTCAACGGGCGTCACTGGCCCGACGAGCCGCTCTCGCCGCAGCTTGCGGCCGCGCTGCAACGTCATATCCGGCCCAGCGAGCGCAGGGCCCGGTTCCGCACGGTGGGCGACACGTCATTGATCTTCTGCGGGTTGTGGTGGATGCGCGAGGAAGCCAGACCGTTGCGGGTATCCAACCTGGATTTCTACCTGGACATCGGTCCACGCGCCTACCGCCAGCTCGATGACCGGCCGTTCACGGAGCTTTCCCAGCAGTTCGGGGCGCTCGTGGACATCCTGGCGCGCATGCACCTGACCGGTTCCGCGGACTCGGCGGAAGACATCGTGCGCCTGTTCCGCATCTGGGAACGCACTCGGAGCGCGCACGCGGCACGCATCCTCGCGGATCGTGGCGTCTTCGTCACTATGACCCGCACTGCGACCCCGTCTTGACGGGGTCGTTCCTTTTCCATGTTGTTGATAACCGGCTCGTTGGCACAGGTTATAATTGGTTCGAATAATCACTCCATTGTCACATGCGTACATTCCTCGGTCGGAGGTCCTCTGACACGTGCGGCGCTGAACAGATGATATGAGAGCGCAGCGGGTCATCACCGCGGTCATCATCATCGGCATCGCCGGAGTGCTTTTCGCGTCCCGCGATGCGATTCGTTTCCGCATCGCGGAGTGGTCAAAACCCGCGGTTCCTCCTGCGATTCCGCGGCCGACGTTGCAGCCGTCTCCGACATCGCTGCCGGACTCCATCAACCTGTCGGTGCCGTTCACCTCGCAAGCGCCGTTCGGGGTGTGGGACGCTGACCACGAAGACTTCTGCGAAGAAGCCGCGGCTCTGATGGCGGCGAGCTACCTGTCGGGCGACACATCCATCACCGACCCGGCGGTCGCCGAGGCGCGGCTGCAGAGCATCAAGACGTGGGAGCTCGCGACGTTCGGCTACTTCCGGGACACCACGGCGGCCGAGACCGCACGCATCCTGACCGAAAAACTCGGGGCGATGCCCGTGCAACTGGTGCGTGATCCGACCGCTGATGATCTGAAGCGGTTCCTTGCCGCAGGGCGGCTCGTGCTGGTGCCGTCCGCCGGACGCCTCCTGGACAACCCGTACTTCACGGCCCCGGGTCCCGTGTACCACATGCTGCTGCTGAAGGGCTATCTCCAGGACGGCAGCTTCATCACGAACGATCCGGGTACGCGCCACGGGGCCGATTATGTCTATTCGTCAGATACCATCATGAACGCGATGCACGACTGGAACGGCGGCGACGTATCGCACGGCGCGCGCGTCGTCATCGTCGTCGGTTGATCACTCGTGCATATGCGCGATGCGTTGCCGGAGAAGCACGAAGAGAACCAGAGCTTCCAACGACAAGGTCACGGTGTAGGAAATGCCCAGTGCGTTGAGCCCGAGGTGCGGGATGAACAGTTTTGAGAGCACCCAGATGAGCCCGAGCCCCGGGACGCTGATGATGATCGGCGTCCATGTGTCTTTGAGCGCGTAGAACGCGCGCACGAGCAGGTGGATGGAATTCTCGGCGGGGATGGAGAGGGCGAAGAACGCCAAGAGCAGCACGGTCCGGTGCACATCCGCCGGCGTGAATTTGCCGCCGCCGAGCAGGAGGTCGACGATCCAGTATCCGAAGACCACGTACACGAGCGCGGAGATCGCCGACAGCCATAAGAGCGGTTTCGCGGTCTCCTTCAGATGGTACATGAACCCCTCACGTTCCTTGAGCGCGGCCTTGCGCGACAGCGACGCGAACACGGCCATGGAGAACGAGATACCGATGACGCTGACCGGCATGCTCTGGAAGTCGCGGGCGAAGTTCACGATGGCGACCGATCCTACCGCGAGCGTCGAGGCGAGGTTCGTGAACAGCGAAAAGGTGAGTTGTTCGATGGGCTGGCCGGCCATACGCGGGATCATAAGCTTCAGGATCTGCCGGAAGTGAGAATTCGCGAAATCCAGCGGTCCCCGCATCGTGAACGCCGTCCGCACCAACGCGACGATCCGTGTGATGAGGTGCATGACCGCACCGAACAGCGTGCCGATGACCAATCCATACGGGCCGAACCGCGGGACCAGGAACACACCGACGATGATGCCGGCGTTGTAGAGCACCGGCGAGAGGCCGTACGCGACGAACCGGTCCAGGGACACCAGCACGCCGCCCAGCGTGTTGGAGAGCGCGAACAGGATGGGGGACAGAAGCATCAGGCGGCTCATGCGGACGAGGAGCGCAAGCTCATCGAGCGAGAACCCCGGGGCGACGAGGTGTGCTAACTGCGGCATGAAAATGAAGGCGATGATGCCGATGACGAACATGGCTCCCGGTGCGGCGGCGAACATCGTCGTGGCGACACGCTCGGATTCCGCGTCCTCGCCGTGCGCCCGCAGGTGCGAGAACACGGGCACGAACGCCGCGGTGAGCGCTCCGGCGACGAACACGTTCAGGAAGATGTCCGGCACGACGAACGCGGCGTTGTACACGTCCAGCAGGCGGGAAGCGCCGAGCAGGTGCGAGAAAAGGATATCGCGCCCCAACCCGAGGACGTTGCTCAAGAGCGTCAGTGTGGTGAGGATGGTCGCTCCGGCACGGAACACCGAGCCGAAGAGGTACTGTTTGATGCGCTGGAACATCGCTCTATCCTAGCGCACAGACGGCCGATACGCTATACTCACGCCCACGATGGCACGTACACTCTACGACCCGACCCGGACCGAGCCGTTCACGGTCAGCCGCTCCAAGATCGATCTCTATGTGGACTGCCCGCGGTGTTTCTGGCTGGACCAGCGACGCGGTGTCAGCCGGCCCTCGATGCCGGGCTTCTCGCTCAACAATGCCGTCGATGCGCTCCTGAAGCGGGAATTCGATGCGCACCGGGAGGCCGGCACCACGCACCCCTACATGCGCGAGTACGGTGTCGATGCTGTGCCGTTCAAGCACCCCGATATAGAAAAGTGGCGAGATGCGCTCCGACGTGGCATCAGTTGTTTTTACGGGCCTGCGAACATGAACGTCCGCGGCGGCATCGACGACGTGTGGGTCAACCCCGCTGGCGAACTCTACATCGTGGACTATAAGGCGACGGCAACGCTCGCGGAGATATCACTGGATGGTCCGTACAAGATCGCCTACAAGCGTCAGATGGAAATCTACCAGTGGCTCTTCCGGCAGAACGGGTTCACCGTGCACCCGGTCGGATATTTCGTGTTCTGCAACGGCAAGCTGGATGCCGACGCCTTCGACGGCAAGCTGGTGTTCGGGGTCACGCTCCTGCCGTACCGTGGCGATACCGCCTGGATCGAACCGACGCTGCGTGCGATGAAAGTCTGTTTGGACTCCGATGAGCCGCCGACGCCCGACGAAGACTGCGAACATTGCGCGTATCGCACCGCCGCCGCCCGGTTCGGGTCGTGACATGGTCCGTGGTATACTGGAGACGTACCATTCTCATTATCGTCCCATGAGGAAGTATCTTGTGGTCGCTGTTGCGGTCGCGGTCGCCTTGGTGCCTGCGGTAGCGGGCGCATCGCGGTTCATCACCGGACAGAATTACGCGTCTCCGGGCACTACGGTGACCTCGGGTAACCTGTATGTGGCTGCGGGCACGGTGACCGTCGGTTCCGAAACGGAAGGCGACGTCCTTGCCGCCGGCGGGACGGTCTCCATCACCGGATACGTGCACGGCGACGTCCTTGCCGCCGGCGGGAACGTGCAGATCCTCGGACCGGTGGACGGTGATGTCCGGGTCATCGGCGGTCAGGTGACGTTGAATCAACGCATCCAGGGGGATCTTGTCGTCGCAGGCGGCACCGTGCATCTGTTGCCGAGCGCCTGGGTGGACGGCGATGTCCATGTCGCAGGCGGACAGGTCATCATGGACGGCAACATCCGCGGCTCCCTCGTCGCCGCGGCGGGGACTGCCATCGTGAACGGCACGGTCTTACATGACGTCACCGGGCGGTATGGCAGGCTGTCCTTCGGGCCGACGGCGGATATCGGCGGCAACCTCATCTACCGTGCGACGACCGAAGCGACGGTCGCCGACGGCGCGCATATCGCCGGCACGACCATGTTCACGGCGGTCGGCCAGTGGAGTGCGCCCGGAGTCGCGTGGCCCCGCGTCCTGTGGGGAACGCTTATCGGCATCTTCACGCTCGGTCTGTTGATGTATCTCGGCGCGGCCGCACTGGTCGTGTGGCGTTTCCGCCGACAGAGCATCGATGTCATGCAGGAGGCCGTAGACGACTGGTGGCCATCGGTCGGACGCGGTCTTGCGTATACGATACTGATCCCGCTGTCCGCGATCCTGCTTTTGGTCAGCATCATCGGTGTGCTGCCCGGCGTCGTGCTCTGGCTCGCCTTCTTCACCCTGTGGATCATCGCCAAGGTCCTCACCGGCATCTTCCTGGGTTCACTCGCGGTCATGGCGGCGAAGAAGACGCGGGTCGTCCGTGTCTCCTGGGGCTCCGCGCTGGGAGGTATCGTACTCTACGAAATCGTGTCGCTCATCCCCATCGTCGGATGGGTCGTGAGCGTGGTGCTCATGCTTGCGCTGTTCGGTGTGATGGCGCGACGTGCCCATCACGTGGTCTGGTAGCTCAGGGCGCCGGGCTCACACTCGGTTGCCCGGGCCTGACTTCACGGAACTGCGGGATGACCTGTTTCTTCGCGGAGATGTTCTGTGTCGCGGAGCAGGAATCGCCGGGGTTCATGGATGCCGTGGTCACCTGCAAGCTCGCGGTCAGACCGTTCGCTTCGGCGGCATACGTGTGCGTGGTCGTTCCGGTTCCGGGAAGTTCCTGGAGGACCGTCCCGTCTCCGAAGGTCCACAGACGACTCTCCACGACATCGCCGCCGTAGTTCGTGGTGTCAGTGAACGTCGTCGGACTTCCGGCGACCGGCTGGGCAGGATTCAGCGTGAAACTGACCTGCGGATAGGTACCGGCCGGAGTCTTGAATGACGTGTTCGCCGACCAGGCACTGGGATTTCCGGATGAGTCCCACACCATGACCCGCGCGTAATATGTCGTGTGGTATGTCAGCACCGCATTCCCGGTGCCGGAGGTCGTGTTCGTACCGGCCCTTTTCATGCTGTCGAAAACTTTGTTGTTGAACAACTGGTCGGTCGCGATCTGCAGCTGCCACCAACCCTCCGCGAGACCCGCGGGGCTGGAATATGTCCACGTCACCGTGGCCGACGGCGCACCGGAACAGTAGTTCGGTTGAGCGACGCCGGTGATGGCGGCAGTGGGCGGCGCGGAGCAGGCGGCTGTGTGCGTGCCGATCTGGTACGGGGTGCCGCTCGGGATGTCGTTGGCATAGGCATACAGGGTGTGCGTCGCCGAATCATTGAACGCGGGGAACGAAACGGAAAAATTCGGGTTCGCATTGTTCACGGAACCCTTGAGCACGCCTCCGGAACCCGCCTGACCGTCGTAGATGCTCACCGTCACCGGTGCACCCTGGGGATCCGTGGCGGTGCCGGTCGCCGTCACGGTCGGGAAGGCGCACACCGCGTTCGTGAATGTCCCCGTCGGTTGCGTGTTGCAGGTGATGGAGCGCGGGGCACCGCCCAGCAGGACATTGGCGCCGGAGGCGCCACCGCTGGAATTCACGTTCGTCGCATACGCATACAACGTATGCGCAGCTCCGTTCTTGAGGGATGCCGGGATGGTCCAGCTCCACCCTGAATTCGTGCGTCCGGGATAGACCGCTCCGACATCGGGACGTGACTGATTCGCGGTCACCGTGGCGGCGAGCGTCCCTCCCGCTCCTGCAGGTCCGTCACGATATATGGACACGGTCGTGGCCCCCGCGTATTCGGGATCGAATGCCCATCCGGCAGCTGTATTGCAGTTCGCCCCATCGAAGGAACCGATGGGCGGAAGATTGATGTTCTGGATGCAGTAACTTATGACGAAAGCCCTGAAGTGGGGCGTGGAGCCAAGCCCCCGGCAGTCGGTGACGTAGACCGTCTGCGCGGAATCACCCGGTGCCGGCCAGGGAACCGATACCTGGTGGATGCCGCAGGTGCCCACGCCGCCCGTGCATGTCGGAAGTGCGGCACATGAGTCCGAGGCGCCGCAGATCGGTGGTGCCGCGGATGCCGGACATTTGCAGATCTCGTTGATGCAATATCCTCCGACACCTCCGCAGTCCGCGTCACTTTTGCAATTCGTGTTCGGCGTCGTGCAATTGGAGACCGCGAACGCCGGCCGCGGCGACACGAAGAACGCGGCAACGAATACCATGGCCAATATCACGGACCGCTTCATTTCTGGGCGGGGATATAGATCTCGTAGACC
>DATJZE010000071.1:0-5710 GCA_035499235.1 Minisyncoccota bacterium
CACGCTGGCGAAGAACGGCCCGGCCGTCCAAGAGTTCAATTCGCTGCTTTCGGACCTGCGGGCGATAGCCACCCAGAAGACCGTCTCGTCGCTCATCCGCGACATCCTCCGTGAGACCCACTACGAACGGTACCTGGCGACGTCGGGTATCCGCGACGAAGAGAACGCGGAAGAGCGCATCGAGAACGTCCGCGAACTGCTTACGGTCGCCGCGAAGTACGACGGGGACGGCCCCGCCGGGTTGCCGCGGTTCCTGGAAGAGGTCGCGCTCCTGCAGGACACCGACCGCCTGCGGGAAGGGGAGCGCGCGGTCACGCTTATGACGATGCATGCCGCGAAGGGTCTGGAGTTTCCCGTCGTCATCATCGCCGGCATGGAAGAAGGGTTGTTCCCGCACAACCGGAGCATCGGCGACGCGCACGAGATGGAAGAGGAGCGGCGACTGTGCTACGTCGCCGTCACCCGTGCGCGCGAACGCCTGTATCTGACGACCGCGCGGTGGAGGTCCATCTTCGGTTCGCGTATGACGAACATCCCGTCGCGCTTCATCGGGGAGATGCCGGAGACGCTCGTCGCGTGGAAGCGGCTGGACCTCGGCGGCGATGCGGACGACGACATCGATTATGACGACTAGCATCCGCGCAAAGAAATCGCTCGGACAGAACTTCCTGGTCAACCGGGGAGTGATCGCGCGCATCGTCGCGGCCGCGGACATCGGTCCGGGCGACACCGTGCTGGAGGTCGGTCCCGGCACGGGCGCGTTGACACGCGCGCTCGCCGACACCGGCGCGACCGTGATCGCGCTCGAGAAGGATGACCGGCTCATCGGACCGCTCACCGAACAGTTCAAGGATTCGCCGAACGTTCGAATCGTCCACGGGGATGCGCTGGAACTCGACGCCGCCGAGCTCGGCCTCGGGCCGGGACTGTGGAAACTCGTCGCGAACATCCCGTACTACCTGACGTCGCGGCTCATCCGACTGATGCTTGAGCGTTGGCGGCCCGAAGCGGCCGTCCTGATGGTGCAGCGCGAAGTCGCTGAACGCATGCTGGCGAAACCGCCGGAGATGAACCTGCTTTCGTTGTCGGTGCAGCTGTATGCGCACATCACCCGCGTCATGGACGTATCGCGGGGAAGTTTTCGCCCGATACCCGACGTGGATTCGGCGGTCATCCGGCTTGAGTCCATGCCGGACGCCGATCATGAGCTCAATGAACGTGCGATGACGGTCGCGAAAAGGGCGTTCGCGCATAAGCGCAAGCAACTGAAGTTCGGTCCGCGGCCGTCGGCCCGTCCACAGGAACTTTCTGTTGACGACTGGAAAAAGCTTGCGTGATAGAATGAGGGAAGGAAATGAGCGGAAAACTCAAAGGCCTGCTCGTTGTTTTGGCGCTGGGGGCGTTGGGGGTTTCGGTTTATCTTGTGATGCTGGTCCGGAACGGCGGCATATCGGTCGCCTCGGGCAACTCTCTGACCGCGAACAGCGCCGCAGCGTTGTCGCCGGGTGGGTGCAAGGACACTGACGGTGACGGCCTCTGCGATTCCGAAGAGACGTACTGGGGCACCGACTACAAGAATCCCGACACGGACGGAGATGGATTCACGGACGGAGAAGAGGTGCTCTCCGGTCACGACCCGACGAAGCCGGGTCCCAACGATCTCCTGAATTCCAAGACGAACCTGACCCAGCAGGCCAGCTCGCTGATGCTCGGCGGCATCCTGAACGGGGACATCACGCCGGACAATGCGGACTATCAGGACATGCTTCAGCAGTACACCGACAGCGTCATGCAGCAGTTCAAAGACAACACTTCCGTCGCACAGGATTCCATCAAGCAGGGGTCCAGCGACCGCAGCGCGCTGGTTTCCTACGGGTTCCAGATGTCACGGCTGCTGCAGAGCGTCTTCGGCGATACGGCGAACGGGTTCGCCGGCGTCATCGCCACGGTCAAGGACGTGCAATTCACCGATTTGGCGTCACTGTCCAAGACGGACCCCGCCGCGTATGCGAATTTCACCGCCGCGATCAATGCGGAAATCTCGGCGCTCGAGGACCGCATCAACCTGGTCAAAGCCGTTTCCGTGCCACCGGTCATGACCGATGCCCATGAGAACATCCTCATGCTCCTGCGGGGGATGCAGAGCCAGTATCGGTCGCTGCTGAACATCCAGCAGGACCCGCTGCAGGGGATCCTGTCGCTGAACGTGTTGAGCACATTGAGTTCCGCGTCGACCCTGCAGGTCATGCAGGATTTCACCGGCCGGCTTGACCAGGCACTGCAATGAAACGACACGCCATACTGATATCCGTCACGCTCATCATGGTCGGCTTCATGGTGCCCCACATGGTGACTGCCGATTTCATCCCGCCGCAGGGCGCGACACCGACGCCCGGCACGGGTGGATTGAACCTCTCCAGTCTTCTCAACTCGGGCGGCTTGAACGGGGGCACAGCCCAGCAATGCGTCGCCGGCGACACGCTTCAGAGCGTGAATATCAACGTCGACCGGCTCGTTTCCGCTCCTCAGGCAACGTTGGCGAATCTGATGGTGAGCACCTTGAACAAGGTGCTCTCACAGTTGGCGACGTGCGCGCTCAATGCGATCCCGATCTTCGGGAATGCCACACCGAAATGCACCATCACGTTGGCTTCGGACTTCGAGGCCGCGTTGGTGCAGAACGGGATACTCCAGAAGCAGAATTTCCTCGGACGGTGCACGGCGGCGGCGGAGATGCATGACATCGGCAACACGGTGAACCAGATCCTGAGCGACCAGGGACCCAACGGGGGCACCGTCGCCGTGACGAACTGGGTCAATGACCTTTCGACCGAGCCCGACCGTCAGGCGATGCGGCGCATGTGGACGATCCTGGTGAACACGGACATCTGCCCGTACTTCCGCGATGATGTCTACACGTACTTCGGCGTTCCGCAGTCCTACATCGACAACCCGCCGTCCATCACGAGCACCGACCTGAACACGTCCGCGGAGGACCCGTTCCAGCTCAGCGCGTCATGTACGGTCCCGCAATCCTATGTGCCGGGAAGCGAGTCCGACGCCGCATCGTTCGCCGCGGAGGGCGGGTTCCAATTCCTGGATGAACTGAGCAAGCCCCAGAACAACTACGAGGGCTTCATCGGCCTCGCCGAAACGGAACTGCAAAAGCAGCGTTCGGCGGTGTCGCAGGCGGCGGTCAGTGAAGCGGTGTCGGGCGGGGGATTCCGGAGCGTGTACGGCTCGGGAGCGTCAGGATGTCAGGTGATGGACCCCAACGGCCAGTGCATCCAGCCCGCCCGCGTCCGTCAGCCCCCGGCGGCCGCCGAGCAGTTGAGCAATACGAAGTTCGAGGGACCGCTGCTGTGGCTGACGAGCCAGAACGGAACCGACCAGAAGGCCATCCAGGACATGTCACAGGTGTTCACCAACAGCGCTTTGGACAGCGCCAATGCGCCGTTGCCGTTCAAGATAGAATTCGGTCTCGATGACAATCCGCAGTATTTCACGCCCCCGCCGACGCCGACCCCCTCGCCGATTCCTTCCAACTATCCGACCGACCCCGCATGCAGTGGGACGGTGCCCGGGTGCTCATGCGTGGAGGGCGACCAGCCGACGCAGTCCGCGATAACCGCCGGAGTCAGCGCAGCGATGAAACAGCTCATGGCACAGCACCCAGAACTGTTCTCGCCCGCCGGTTCCAGCGTCATCGCGAAGGGTGTGACGAACCTGCAGGTCGCGCAGGCGCTCTGCGACGTTATCAACGCGGGAGCCGCGAACTCGTGCAAGCCGCGTCCGGGTGTCGCCACGCAGATCGTGGTGCTGGGTGCCGGCCAGACGATTTCCGTCGACGTCATCACGCCCGACGGCGCGCTCCGTACCAACGGCGGCATCGCGATCGCCGCCTGTGAGCCCGGATTACAGGACTGACGATGGCATTCCTCCAAGCGCTCTCCAACGGAGTCGGAAGTCTCGAATCGTTCATCCTCGATCTCCTCATCGCTATTTTCAAGGGGATAAACCTCCTGCTGGAAAAGGGCATCTCTCTGATGGGGGACTCCCTGACGAGCTTCCTCTCGGTGCACCTGAGCACTGGCGGCCCGGGGGTGTTCGCGGTCTGGCAGGTCATCCGCGACATCTGTAACATCGCGTTCCTCGCCATCATGGTGTTGGTGGCGTTCGGCACCATCTTCAATGCGGTGTGGAAGAACCCTTTCCACTACTCCAGCTCGCTCTTCAGGATCATCGTCGCGGCGGTCCTTATCAACTTCTCGCTCGCGTTCGGCCAGCTCATCGTCGGTCTCGGGAACGGCGGCTCGGACATCGTCCTCCACCTCCTGGGCCCCGAGGACGTCGGCAAGCAGATCGCAGCGTCCATCGGCCTGACGAACATCGTCACGGGACAATTCGGCGACCTGCTGAATTCCGCAACCTTTCCCGTACCGGCCAGCGTGTCGTTCAGCCAGCTCTCCGCTGACCAGCAGCTGACCGTGCAGTCCTGGTTCTCCAAGACCAGCGACACCCAGACGGGCGCCCCGACGGAAGCGCTGAATTATCTCAAAGACTGCCTGAACAACTATCTGCCATCCGGAACGTCGCGCACACCCGCAGAATGTCTCAAGAACGCCGATGCGTACCGGAGCGCCATGCTGCAGCAGGCCGCCGATGAGAAATACGGACAGCAGGCGGCGAGCACATCGTTCGTGTCGCAGCTCGGGAGTGCGGTGACGGGAGGAGCGGCCACGGGTACAGCAAACGCATTCATCGGTCAGATACCCGTCGTCGGGCAATCGCTTGCCCTCTTGAACACGTACTTGGCTGCCAAGAACGCGGGGAAGACCCCCGCGGAGGTTCGGAGCGACTCCGATCCGTCGACGCGTATCGCGCCGCTCCTGAGTTCCATCCTTACGTTCTTCATGCTGTTGGTACTCGGTCTCTCGTTCTTCGTCATCGTCTTATTCATGATCGTGCGTATCCTGTACATCTGGATGCTGCTGGCGGTGTCCGCCGGCGCGTTCCTCGCGTATGCCTGGCCGTACGGGGGAGGGCAGGCATTCAATAAATGGTTCAAGAATCTGCTCGGATGGTCCATCTTCGGGTCGATGTACCTCTTCAACATCTACCTCGGGCTCTACGTGCTCTCCAAACAGGGACCGCTCATCGCGTCCTTGGGCGCCCAGAACCTCCCGTTCTGGGCGACCATCGGCTCGCTGTTCATGTTCATGATCGGGTGTTCCATCTTCGTCGGCGGCGCGGCCTTCTGCATGAGCGTCTCCTCAAAGCTCGGCAGCGGTGCCGGCGGGCTCTTCGGCACGATCGGCGGGTATCTCGGTGTCAGCGAGAAAACCGGGTTCGGCATCTCCACCGTGCGCTCCCGCCTCGGCCGCGTGACCGGCGTGACACCGGCGTATGAAGCAGCGCGAGGAAGACTGAAGCAAGAAGGAGAGCGAGCTCGAGCGGCGATCCGTGGCAGATTTGGAATAGGCCTTACGGATGAGGAAGCTCTTGCACGGGCACGGCAGCGGTTCGGTGTCACCGAAGGTGGTGCTGTGAAGGTAGCAGAACAGGTATCGGCCAACATCAATAAGCGGGAACAGGAACTCGAAAAGCAGATGAAGGGCTTTGAAACTGAGATCGCGGCAGCGGCGACAGCAGCCCGAGCAGCGAATGAGGCATTCGATGAAAAGAAGGCGCTCAAAGATCGTCAGATAGC